>JBFMAJ010000005.1:0-25263 GCA_040755775.1 Nitrospirota bacterium | reverse complement strand
ATCTCATCCCGGCCGTGACGCACGTGGACGGATCGGGTCGCCTTCAAACCGTGGACCAAGCCGCCAACCCGCGATATTGGCGGCTTATTAAAGCGTTTGAGGGGGCCACGGGCGTTCCTGTCGTCCTGAACACGTCATTCAACGAAAATGAGCCGATTGTCTGCACGCCATCGGAGGCTGTTGATTGTTTCTTGCGCACGAAAATGGATGTTCTTATTTTGGGAAACTTTTTTATCGAGCGATGAGAGTTCTTTTTATCAACCGCTATTATGCCCCGGACCAGTCGGGCACCAGCCGGATGCTCACGGAGCTGGCGCAGGACTTGGCGCGCTCCGGCGCGCGCGTCAGCGTGGTGGCCAGCGACGGCGACAGCGAGCGGCCGATCCGGCGCCATCCGCCGCAGGAGACGCTGGACGGCGTCGCGGTCTATCGCGCGCCCACCTGGCTCCGCCTCCGGCGGATCGCGCGCGGGACGATTCGCGGCTGGGTGCTCAACAGCCTCTCCTTCTACCCCATGGCGCTGCTCTACGCGCTCCATTTGCCCCGCCATGACGTCGTCGTGCTGATGAGCGATCCGCCGCTGCTCCATCTGCTCGGGCTGCCGCTCCGGTGGTGCTGGGGCTGCCGCGTAGTCTCCTGGTGCCAGGACCTCTATCCGGAAATGGCCGTGGCGACCGGCGTGCTGGGCGAGCGCTCGATCGCGGCGCGCCTGCTGGGCGCGCTGTCGCGGTGGGGGCTGAGCCGGGCCGATCACGCCGTGGCGATCGGCGAGGTGATGGCCGAACGGCTCGGCCGGGCCGGCTTGGCCCGCGAGCGGATCGACGTGATCCACAATTGGGCGGACGGCGGGCGGATTTTCCCCGTGCCGGCTGAGCGGAATGACTTTGCGCGGGAGCATCGGCTGGACCGATCGTTCGTGGCGCTCTACTCCGGCAACATGGGCGTCGGCCATCATTTTCACACGATCGTCGAAGCCGCCCGTCGGCTTCAGGCGCGCAGGGACATCACATTTCTGTTTATCGGGGAGGGCAAACGGCGCGCCTGGCTGGCGCACGAGGCGCGTGATGTATCGTCGGTGCGGTTTCTGCCGCCGCAGCCCGACGCGCAACTGGCCTGCAGCCTGAGCGCGGGCGCGGCGCATCTGGTGACGCTCCAGCCCGGCCTGGAAGGCGTGATGGTGCCCAGCAAGCTCTACAGCGCGTTGGCGGCCGGCCGGCCCGTGATTTTCATCGGCCCGCCGGCCAGCGAAGCGGCGCGGCTGATCGAGAAGGCGGCGTGCGGTTACATTGTGGCGCCGGGCGACGTGGGCGGATGCGCGGCCGCGCTGACGGCGCTGGCCGACTCTCCCGAGGCGGCGCGCCGGCTGGGGGAGAACGGCCGCCGCTATTTCGACGAGCATCTGGATCGCCGGCTGGCCGCCGAGCGCTTCTCGGGCCTGCTGGGCCGGGTTCGGTGCTCGCCGGTTCGCCCCTCGGCGCCGAAGCGGCTCTTCGACGTCGCGCTGTCCGGGGCCGGGTTGCTGCTCTCGGCGCCGCTCTGGGCGGCGATCGCCGCGCTGATCCGGCTTGAAGACGGCGGGCCCGTCTTTTTCCGGGATCGCCGGGTCGGACAGGGAGGCCGGGAATTCGACGCGCTGAAATTTCGCACGATGGTGCCTGACGCCGACCGGACATTCGGCCCGTTGCAGGCCCGCGCCGGCGATCCGCGGGTCACGCGCATGGGGCGGCTGTTGCGGGCCACGGCGATGGACGAGCTGCCGCAGCTCTGGAACATCTTCACGGGCGATATGAGCTTCGTCGGGCCGCGGGCGTTGCGGCCGGTGGAGGTGGAAGCGCGGGCCGCCAGCGTCGGGGCGATGAGCCTTTTTGAGATTCCCGGCGCGGGCCGGCGGCTCGCCGTGCGGCCGGGATTGACGGGGCTGGCGCAAATCCATGCGCCGCGCGACCTGATCCGCCGGCACAAGTTTCGCTACGACCTGCTCTATATCCGGCGGAGTTCATTCTGGCTCGATCTGCGATTGATCCTGACCTCGTTTTGGATTACAGTCACGGGAAGTTGGGAACGACCAACCCGCCCGCTGTGGCGGAAAAGGGGGCGCTGATGCGGGGATCTCTATGGGGCTGCGGTGTGCTGGTCGTCATGATCCTGCAGGGCGGCCTGCCGGCGTGGGCGGCCGAAGACGAGGAAGCGCCCAACACGCTGGGCGCGTCCGCCGGGTTGTCCGGCTTGACCGGCCTGGCGATCACGGCCTCGGCGCACACGCTGGCGCCCTGGACGGCGACGGCCAGCGGCGCGGTGATCTATACGGACCAACAGACGCCCGACCAGCAGGTGCTCGAAGGGCGGGCCATCGTGGGGCTCGGATTGCCCCGACGCGTGGAGCTGACGGCGACGGTGCCGGCCGTGCGCAGATCGGGCGCCAACACGGGCCTCGGCGACGTGCGGCTCGCCGGCAAATGGCGGTTTCTCGATCAGCGCGAGTCCTTATGGCCGGCGCTGGCGCTGGCCGCCGTCGCCACGCTGCCGACCGGCCAGCAGAGCAAGGGGCTGCGCACGGTGCAGGACTACGGCGCGGAAATCAAGCTGCTCGCCTCGGCCGAAATTGATTTCACCCCGGATTTTTACGCCATCGGGCTCTATTTCGACGGCGGTTTTTTCTTGCAGGACTCCGGCCAGCCGACCGAAGACAAGTACGGCACGTTCGCGCTGGGCGCGGCCCTGCCGATCCTCATGCTGGAGAGCAATCCGCTCGCCAGCCCGCTGCAGGTGATGCTGGAAGCGAGCGGGACCTATAAGCGGGGCACCGAGCAAGACATCTATGTCTTTACGCCCAGTCTCCGCTACACCGGCCCGGTGACGGCGACCGCCGGTTTTCAATACACCACGTTTCAGGAGACCGGGATCGACGACGCGATCGGCGCCGTGATCCAGGTCAGCGTGGTCTTTCCCTGAGCCCATGCGAGCCGACGTCGTTGTGATCGGAGGGGGGCCGGCGGGCAATTATGCGGCCGGCCGGCTGGCCGCGTCCGGCCTGTCGGTCACGGTGCTCGAGGAGCACCGGGTGATCGGCGAGCCGCGCTTCTGCACGGGCATTCTGGGCGCGCGCGCGTTCGAAGACTACCCGCTGCCGCGCCGGGCGATCCAAGGCGCGCTCCGCTCGGCCACCATTTATTCGCCCTCGGGCCGGTCGGTGCGCATCGCCCGGCCGACGCCCCAGGCCTATATCATGGACCGGGCGCGGTTCGATCAATTGCTGGCCGAAGAGGCGAACGGACGCGGCGCGCGCTACCGGCTGGGCAGCCGGGCGGTGGGGCTGGAGGCGGGGCCGCGCGAGGTCCGGATTGAGGTGCAGCACGGCGGGCGGCGGCAGATCATCCGCGCCGATTGCTGCCTGCTGGCGACCGGCAGCAACCGGCGGCTGCACGCCATGGCCGGGCTGGCCGCGCCGCCGCGCTATCTCGATTGCGTGCAGGCGGAATTTGCGGCGCGGGCGTGCGGGGAGGTGGAGGTCTTCGTCGGGCAATCGGTGGCGCCCGGCTCATTCGGCTGGGCCGCGCCGGTCGCGCGGGACCGGGTGCGGATCGGCGTCTGCGTCATGGGATCGGCGCTCTCCTATTTCCACCGCCTCATCGCGTCGCCGCGCCTGGCCGAGCGCCTCGGCGAGCCGGTGTCGCCGATCCGCAAGCGGCGGGTGCCGATTGCGCCGGTCGCCCGGAGCGTGGCCGATCGCGTGCTGCTGGTCGGCGACGCGGCGGGCCAGGTGAAGCCGCTCACCGGCGGCGGCATTTATTACAGCATCGTCTGCGCCGATCTGGCCGCCCGGGCCGTCGCCGGCGCCGCGGCCGACGGCGATTTCAGCGCCCGGCGCCTGGGCGGCTATGAGCGGGAGTGGCGCGCGCTGATCGGCCGCAATCTGACCGTCAGCCGCTACACGCGCCGATTGCTCGCCTGGAGCAGCGACGAGCAATTCGACGCGCTGGTGGAGTTGTTCCAGGCGGACGAAGTGCAGGCGCTGCTGGCGCGGCACGCCGATTTCGACGCGCACCATCACTTTTTCGCCGCGCTCTTTCGCCTGCCGAGTTTCTGGACGACCATCGCCCGACGGATCGCGCGGGGCGCTCCGCCGCCCTCGGTGCCCGAGCCGATGGTCTCCGCCCCGGCCGTGCCGTCGTGACGGATCGCGGGCCTGCCCCTTCGGCCCGGTCGATCGCCGCGAAAAAACAACGCGTGCGCCGTGACGTCGCCGCGCGCATTCGCGCGGCGCCGCCGGACCGGCGGCGTGAATGGGACCTGGCCATCCAACGGCGGATCCTGGCTCATCCGGTATTCGTTTCCGCGCGGCGGATCCACTGCTATCTGGCGCTGCCCGTCGAAGCGGCGACCGAGCCGGTGGTGCGGGCCGCGCTGGCGCAGGGGAAAGAGGTGGCGGTTCCCGTCGTGGAGGCTGAACCCTCGTGCCTGCGGTTCGCCGCCATCACGGATTACGATCGCGACCTGGCGCCGGGGTACCGGGGGATTTTGGAGCCGCGGTTCGAGCGCCGCCGGTTCATCGGCGCCGATCAGATCGATCTGTTTCTGATCCCCGGCGTGGCCTTCGACGCCGGGGGCTACCGTTTGGGCCGGGGTCTGGGGTATTATGACCGGTGTCTGGCCGGCCTGGCGCCGCGCCAAATGGTGTGCGCGCTCGCGTACGAGCTGCAGGTGCTCGACCGGCTTCCGGTCGAGGCGCATGATGTGCAGGTAGATCTGATCATGACGGAAAAACGGATCATCTCATGCCCGCGCAAATAATCGACGGCAAACTGGTCGCCCAGACCATCCGCGCTTCATTGGCCGCGGAGGTGGCGGCGCTGAAGGCGCGGGGGATCGTGCCCGGGCTGGCCGCCGTGCTGGTGGGCGACAATCCCGCCTCGGTCATCTACGTCCGCAACAAGCGGAAGGCCTGCGCGGAGGTGGGCATCGCCTCCACGCAGCACGATCTGCCGGGCACGATCTCCGAACGGGAGCTGCTGCGCGTGATCGGGCAATTGAACGACGATCCGGCCGTGCACGGCATTCTGGTGCAATTGCCCCTGCCCAAGGGGCTGCGGGCCGACGCGGTGACCGACGCGCTCTCGCCGGCCAAGGATGTGGACGGCCTGCATCCCTACAACATCGGCCGGCTCACGCGCGGCGACGCGCTCTTCGTGCCCTGCACGCCGCTGGGCGTGATGGCGCTGCTCGATCATTACAAGCTGCCGGTCGAGGGGCAGCGGGCGGTGATCATCGGGCGGAGCAATCTGGTGGGACGGCCGGTCAGCCTGCTCTTGATGCACCGGAACGCGACGATCACCGTCTGCCACTCGCGCACCTACAATACCGCCGAGATTTGCCGCGAGGCGGACATCATCGTCGTCGCCATGGGGAAAGCGAAATTCTTGACCGAGCACATGGTCAAATCGACCGCCGTGATCATCGACGTGGGCATCAACCGGCTGCCGGACGGCTCGCTGGCGGGCGACGTCGATTACGGGCCGGTGTCGCAACTGGTCGGCTGGATCACGCCGGTGCCGGGCGGCGTGGGGCCGATGACCGTAGCCATGCTTCTGAGCAATACCGTTATGGCTGCCAAGCGCACAGCGGGGCTAATTTGATGCGAGTGGAAAAATAGGGACACGTCCCATTTGTTGAGGAGCGCCGATGAAACGATTTCGTGAGGTGATCGAATCCGGCCAATTCGCCGTGACCGTCGAGTGCGAGCCGCCCAAGGGCACCGATCTGGGGCCGACGCTGGAGCGGGCCAAGCGGCTGGCCGGGCGCATTCACGGCATGAACGTGACCGACAATCAGACGGCGGTGATGCGGATGGCCTCCTGGGCCGTCTGCGTGAAGCTGCTGGAGCTGGGGATCGATCCGATTTTCCAGATCACCTGCCGCGACCGCAACCGGCTGGCGTTGCAGTCCGATCTGCTGGGCGCCTCGGCCCTGGGCATCCGCAATATTCTGGCGCTGCGCGGCGACAATCCCGACGTGGGCGATCATAAAGAGGCCAAACCGGTTTTTGACCTGGAATCGAGCCAGCTCATGGACGTGATCCGCGGCCTGAACGACGGCCACGACATGATGGGCAAGCCGCTCAAGGGCGCGACCCAATGGTTCGTGGGCGCGGCGACGATGCCGGAGGCCGATCCGATCGAGCCGCAACTGGCGTCGATGGAGAAAAAGATCAAGGGCGGCGCGCGCTTTTTCCAGACGCAGGCGGTCTACAGCCCTGAGCGCGTGACGGAGTTCATGAAGAAGAGCGCGTCGATGGCGCCGAAAATTTTGGCCGGCATCGTCGTCATCAAATCGCTGAAAATGGCCGAGCGGCTCAATACGATTCCCGGCATTAAAATTCCGGCCCAGATCATGAAGGAAGTCGAGGCGGCGGGCGACAAGGCGCTGGACACGGGCATCGAGATCGCCGCCCGCACGATCACGGCGCTGCGCGGCGTCACGGCCGGCGTGCACATCATGGCGGTGGGGATGGAAGAGCGCATCCCCGAAATTCTGGATCGGGCGGGGTTATGAAAAAAATCACGGTGCCCGCTGTTCGCGAGGCAAAGGGTCAGCGCAAGCTGACGATGGTGACGGCCTACGACGCGCCGTCGGCCCGGATCGTCGACGAGGCGGGGATCGATCTGGCGCTGGTGGGCGACTCCCTGGGCATGGTGATTCAAGGCAAGGCCGACACGCTCGGTGTGACGCTGGAGCAGATGATCTACCACACGGAGATCGTCGCGCGGACAGCCGCGCGCGCGCTGGTTGTCGGTGATCTGCCGTTTCTGTCGTTTCAGGTCAGCGACGAGCGGACGATCGAGTCGGCGGGACGGTTGCTTCAGGCGGGCGCGGCGGCCGTGAAGCTGGAGGGCGGCGGCCGGATCGCCGACCGGATCCGCGCGCTCACCGAAGTGGGCATTCCCGTGATGGCCCATCTGGGCCTGACGCCGCAGTCGATTCATCAGATGGGCGGCTACAGGGTGCAGGGGCGGGACGCCGAGAACGCCCGGCGCATCCTGGACGAAGCGAAGCGGGTCCAGGACGCGGGCGCCTTTGCCGTGGTGCTGGAGGGGATGCCGGCCGCCCTGGCGACGCAAATCACCGACCAACTGGCGATTCCGACGATCGGCATCGGCGCCGGCGCGCACTGCGACGGCCAAGTGCTGGTCTTTCACGATCTCGTGGGATTGTCGGGCGACCGGACGCCGACGTTTGTCCGCCGCTACGCCGACCTGCGGGTGACGGCCGTGGAGGCGGTGCGCAAATTCAAGGACGATGTCGAATCCGGCCGCTTCCCGTCGGAAGGGGAGAGCTATCATTAACCGGGGCAAATGGTTGGCGTGTGCCGGCGCCGTTCTGATGTGCACCGCCGTGGCGTCGACTCCTGCCATCACGGCGGCTTCTTCTTCGAAGCCCGCCCGCTCAAAAGCCGATATCCAATTTGTGTTGCGTGATACGTATCGTTCAGGGGAAACGGTGGAAGTGAAAATCAAGAATGTCAGTGATGTTTCATATGCCTTCAGCGGTGAGTACCCGGCGTGCGAATTACGGTACACCGATGAGAACGGTAGGAAATTCCGGATTCCTCCGGGAACCCACTGTGATATGGTCGTATACG
The DNA here is from genome assembly GCA_040755775.1 of Nitrospirota bacterium. Lineage (GTDB taxonomy): Bacteria > Nitrospirota > Nitrospiria > JACQCE01 > JACQCE01 > JBFMAJ01. The sequence goes on along the minus strand of JBFMAJ010000005.1, from coordinate 17,627 downwards.
AGGAGATCGAGCCCGGAGAGACGGTCAAGCTGTTTGAATGGCGCCTGGATGAGTGCGTCAAGGATCGGTGGGGATGCCAGGAGAGTAAATCGTTGCCGCCGGGAGTCTATAAAATTACCGGCAAGTTTTATCGCTTCCCACGCACACCGTCTCCCACGCATGGCCCCAATCCGTTTGCTCCAGAGCCGTTTACCGAGGCCGTGGCCACGATCAGGATAAAATGACAAGGCTTGCCCTGCCGTGGTTGCGGTGATCATTAACGATCGTTCCTTTCAAATCCCCCACGCCATCACCGCGATCCAGGCGCTCTGGTATACGGGGGAACGGCCGGTGCACGGGATCGGTTGTCTCGGCGGGAGTTGCGGCGCCTGCGTTTTTTCCTACCGCGTTGGAACCGATCCGGCGATCAAAACCGGCCTGGCCTGCCAGACCTTAGTGGAAGAGGGGATGCAATTTTCGTTTACGCCACAGCCCGGAAAGCCAGGCGCGGCCTATATTCTTGACGATCTTCTACCCGCCAAGGAGCAGCTCGCCAAGTTTTACCCCGAAGCCCGCCGCTGCACCAATTGCATGGCCTGCAACTGGGTCTGCCCGCAGGGGATCGACGCGCGGGCCATGGTGCGCCGGGCCGCGGCGGGCGATTTTGCCAATTCCGCCGAGCGCTACACCACCTGCATCATGTGCGGCCTCTGCCAGACGGTCTGCGACGTGGGCATCGCGCCCCAGCGGGTGGGGCTCTTTGCCCATCGGGCCGTGGCTCGGACGATGGAAATTCCGGCTCAACTGGCGGCGCGGATCGAGGAAATCCAGGCCGGCCGCTATGAGGCCGAATGGGCCGGGGTGCAATAAAATTCAATCGACGAATCCGATATTTCCGCGAATTTTTCCGATTGACAAACCGCAAAAGCGTCGGCTATAGTTAGCGTACCTTAATGATATTTATTGCCAGAAAATCGTGAACAGCGCATCAAGAGACGATTCTAATCGATTGAAAAATAAGCCATTTAAGGAGGCGATCGCATGAGCCTAGATTACGTGAAAGTTTCGCCCGGCTTTGAAAAGTACATCGCCAAGGAGTACCGGGATTTTGTCGAACACGGCCCATTCGGCAAAAAGGTCTCGGTTTCCCAGATGGGCACGTTCAAAGAGGCGCTGGACGAGCACCCGATGTGCGCCGGCTGCGCCATGACGCTGTTCATCCGTTTGGCGATCATCGCCCTGCCGAATCCCGAAGATACCGTCACGGTCGGGACGGCCGGATGCGGCCGGCTCGCAATTTCCCAGGCGGTCATCCCGTTTGTGTACGGCAATTACGGCGATACCAATGCGGTGGCCAGCGGCCTGACGCGGGGATTGAAGCTCCGGTATCCGGACAAGGTCAAGGACGTCGTGGTGCTGGCCGGCGACGGCGGATTGGCTGACATCGGCTTTTCCATGACGATGCACTCCTGGATCCGGCGCGAGAAATTCACCACCATCATGCTGGACAATGAAGTCTACGGGAACACCGGCGGACAGGAGAGCGGGATGACCAACCGCGGCGCCGTGCTGAAAATGGCGCCGCTGGGAAAGAAATTCGACAAGATCAACATGCCGGAGATGGCCAAGACGGCCGGCTGCGTCTATGTCGCCACCGTGGTGCCTAACAATCCGCGGCGCGTGGAGAGCGTGATCAAAAAGGCGGTGCTCATCGCCCGTGAGATCGGCCCCACCTACATCCAGGCCTACACCTCCTGCAATATCGAGTACGCCATCCCCACCGACAAGGTGATGGAAGACGCCAACAACGTCGAAAAAGATCGCTACCAGTTCCAGGAATACATCACCGACGAGGCCAAGGACTACCTGGCCAGCCGGTGGGGCTACGCGGAGTACAAAAAGAAGGAGATCCCATCGGAGGTGAAGGCATGAAGTACAACGTCCGGATGGCCGGTGTCGGCGGCCAGGGTGTGGTGACGGCCTCTCACATCCTATCGACGGCCGTGATCAACGCCGGAGGCGAAAGCACGATCGTGCCGTTCTACGGCTCTGAAAAACGGATGGCGCCGGTTGAAAGCTACGTGCGGATCTCCGACGATCCGATCTACGAAATCGGCGAGATCATGTTCCCGCACATTATCACCGTATTCCATCCGCAGGTGATCACCCACGGCAAGTCCTACACGAACCCTTTCCACTACGGCATCAAGGAAAACGGCATCATTCTGGTGAACAGCCGGGATCCGATTCCGTTGCCGCCCGATGAGCAGAAAGAACTGGACCGGATCGGGGTGAAGACCTATACCTTTCCGGCCACGCTGATCGCCATCGAGACGGCCGGCACCGATCTGTCCACCAACATGGCGATCGTCGGCGCGATTTCGGCGATCACGCAATTGACCAATCTTGAGGCGCTGGACAAGGCGGTGCGGGAGCGCTTCCTGGGCAAGGGGTTTGTGGTGTCGGGCGGCACCGCCGCGCTCGATTCCGTGGTGGAGCGGAAGTTCAAGCATAAACAGGAGCTGATGGCCAAGAACATGGCCACCGTCAAAGCCGGCTGGGATTACGCCATGGAAAAGGGATGGGTCATGGGGAAGCTCACCGGGAAAGCCGCCGCGCCGGCGCCAGCGCACGCCTAAGGGGGACGGATGTATCTTGTTGCGAATATCGATCCCGAAATTTGCGGGAAAACCAAATGTACGTTGTGCACGCAGTATTGTCCCGAGGCGAATACGATCCAGTTTGACAAGGGGCGGAACACGGCGTTCGTCGCGGTCGACCGGTGCAAGGGCTGCATGCAGTGCGTCTGGGTCTGCGACACGCTGGCCAAGCACCACGCCATCAAAATGGTGATGATCGACCAGTTGCCCAAGGAATATCTGGTGACGTCCGTCGACATGCGTTATGAGTCGTCGAAGCTGCTGAAAGACTCGAAGATCAACCTCCCTCACGCCGAACTGGTCGGCAAGTAAGGATTCCGCCGCATGTATCTAAAAAAAGAGTATCTGTATGAACACGATCAACCCTATAAAGTGTTGCCGGGACCGGAAGGCTATGTGATTCCGGCGGCGGCCGCGATGGGCGTCGAACTGCCCGATGAAGGCGGCGGGTTGATGTACGGCGAGCTGGTGGCGGAAGAGAAAGCGATGGAAGAGATCGCGCGCCGGCTGCTGACCGACAAGAATCCGACGCTGCACCCGGGCCCGCTGGTCATCTGGGCGTGGAACCAGCACGCGATTGAAAAGGCCCGGGCCGTCATCGGCATCGCGGCCGAGATTCCCGACCTGATGATCATCCCGATGGCCGATTACCGTCCCCGTTATCCGAAAGTCGATCCGGAAGAGATGATCAACCCGAACCACCCCAATCTGACCATCTGGCACAACAAAGAGGGGATCTGCGTTTTTGTGGGAGTTCATTGCCACTACGCGAATCTGACGCTGAAAATGATCCGCGCCGGCACGAACTGCTGCACCGTCGCGCTCTGCGCCGAGCAAGGGCACGAGGACGCCATGCTCACGGTGCGCGACTGCGATGCGGCCAAGCTGTGGAAGCTGGCCGGCGTGATCCGGCGGGTGCGGGAGCGCATGGGCATTCCCAAGCCGACCGCGGCGCCCACGGGCGGATACGGGCCGCTGGATGGGAAGCGGATCGTTGTGCATACGCCGGAGGAATGGGCCAAGATCGTTGAATCGGCGCGCACGGGGGAAAATTTTGCCATGGCGACGGCCGTGGGCGTCTCTCCCGAGCTGGGGCGGCCGGAAGGCGCGATCTAACCGATTTTGCGGCAGAGGAGTCTATCATGAGCGAGCAGGAATCCGAGCAGAAAACCAACCCGCAAGGCGACGTGATCAGCACGGCGGCTCCCGTCAAAGTAGAGGCCGGCAAGGATCCGCACGCCGAGGCGAAAAAACAGCGCGTCGTCACGCCGGAATATTTCTTCTTTGAGGCGCCGCGCGAACGATCGTTCATCACCGGCAGCGAAGCAGGCAAAGAAGCGGTTCGTCGCGCCAATGTCGACTTTTCGATCGCCTATCCCATCACGCCGCAAAGCGAAACCATGCAGTTGATCGGCGTGCTTTACGGCGAAGGCTACGTGAAAGAATACTACCGCGGCGAAGAGGAATACGGCGTGATGTCGACGATGGCGGGGGCGTCCCGCGCCGGGGTCCGGTGCTTCACGGCGACGGCGGGTCCGGGAACCTTGCGGGGCATCGAGCCAATCGCTTCATGGCCGGGCCACCGGCTGCCGCTGGTGGCGATCTTCACCTGCCGGGTGGTCAATGCGCCGCTGGCGATTCAGCCCGACAATATCGAGATTTCATATCTGCTCAATTGCGGCATGATCGTCTTCCATGCCGAAAATCAGCAGGATGTGTTCGACTTTATCCTCAAAGGGTTCCTGATCAGCGAGGCCAACGACGTGACACTGCCCGTCGGGGTCGCCTACGACGGCTTTTTCGTCACGCACGCCCGCGGCTACGTCTGGATGCCGCCGAAGGACATTAAGCTGCCGCCCCGGCAGGCACATCGTGGCTCCGTGCCGGTGCTGGATGCGGAAAATCCTCCGGCACGCCTCTCCCGCGACGCGCCCGTTCAGAAGAGCAACTTTATGTCCTACAACATCCACAACGTCTGGCAGCAGGAAGTTTGGGCGGCCACGGAGCGAGCCAAGAAATACATCAACTACTACATGGGCGGCCTGCTGGAGGTGCAAGATCCCGGGGCCGAAATTCTGCTGGTGGCCTCAGGGTCGGCGGCCGCGCAGTCCCGCGAAGCGGTGCGCCTCCTGGCCGAGCAGGGCATTCGGGCGGGCTTGGTCAAAATCCGTTCGCTGCGCCCGTTCCCGACGAGAGAGCTGCAGCAGGCCTGCGCCAAGGCCAAGCTGATCGTCTGCCCGGAGTACAATTACGTCGGCTGGATGGCCAAGGAAGTCAAGGCCGCGCTCTACGGCGAGGTCCATCCGGTGCCGCTGATCATCGGCGGCCCCAGGGTCTTCGGGGGCATGTCGATGCCGGTTGAGCTGATCGTTGAGACGGTCTTGGGCGGCGTCAAGAAAGCGATGCCGACGATGGTGCCGGTCGGGGCTGGGGCGAAGGGGAACGGCGGGCCGAAGGCCGACGAAATGTCAACCGACGACAAATCTAAGCTGGACCATTTCTTCCAGAATATTTAGCGTCGGCCTCGCTCACCGGCTCCCACATGGCCAGGAAGCTGTCGACGGGAACGAACCCTCCGTTCGGGTGGATGGCCTGGGCCGCCTGATTCTGCGCCATAAAAAATACGTACTTCAGCGGCCCCATCGGCTCGATTTTCCGCACCTTGATGATCCGCGGGAATTTCACCTTCGCGTCCCGCTCCCGATAGAGCCCGCCTTCCTTGATCTTCTCTTCCATGATGCCCTCCTGATGAGCGACTTACGCTATCACAGCGTCGAAAAGTTTGTCAATCAATCGTGAGCCTGTTGGGTGTTCCAATCGAGTTCTTTCTCTTCGGCGCCACGCTGCTGGGCGTGGCCGTGTTTCACCACCGGAATTTCGAGGTGGCCCTGGGCGGCCTGGCGGTCATTCTGACCTACAAGCTGCTCGTTCTGGATCTCGATCTGGCGGGCCATCTGGCCCATGAATGGCATCTGCTGGCCAACCTGTTGGGGCTGCTGCTGGGCTTCGCCATTCTGGCCAAGCGTTTTGAGGAATCCAGACTGCCGCAGTTGCTGCCCAAGTGGCTGCCGGACGACTGGACCGGCGGCTTCGCGCTGCTTGGGGTGATCGCGGTGCTGTCGACGTTCCTGGACAATATCGCGGCGGCCATGATCGGCGGCGTGATGGCCAAACAGCTCTACCGGGGCCGGGTCAGCATCGGCTATCTAGCGGCAATCGTGGCGGCCAGCAACGCGGGCGGGGCGGGCTCGGTGGTCGGTGACACCACCACCACGATGATGTGGATCGCCGGTGTCCCTGCCCTCTGCGTGGCGAAGGCGTTCATTGCAGCCATTGTTGCGATTGTGCTCTCCGGCGTCGTCGCCGGCCGCGCCCAGCACGCGGTGCAGCCGATTCAGAAGGATTCGCCGAAGCGTCTCACCATCGACGGCGCGCAGCTTGCGGTCGTCGGCATGATCATCGCCGGCGCCATTGCGGCCAACGTGCTGCTCGATTTTCCGGCCGTCGGCGTCTGGATCGCCATTGGGCTGGGCGGGCTCTTCAGCCGGACCCCATGGGAGGAGCTGGCCCATGCCTGGAAAGGAACCCTGTTTTTGCTCTGCCTGGTGCTCTCCGCCAGCCTGATGCCGGTCGAGTCGCTGCCGTCGCCCTCCTGGCAGACGGCCTTCGCGCTCGGTTTCATCAGCGCCATTTTCGACAATATTCCGCTGACCGCGCTGGCGCTCTACCAGGGCGGGTACGATTGGGGGATGCTGGCCTACACGGTCGGGTACGGCGGATCGATGATCTGGTTCGGATCATCCGCGGGCGTGGCGATCACCAACAGTTTTCCCGAGGCGAAGAACACCGGCCGGTGGCTCCGGGAAGGCTGGCACGTGCCGGTGGCCTATGTGGCCGGGTTCTTCGTGATGCTATGGCTGGGCGGCTGGCACCCGTTCGACTACGTACGGGTCGGGCGGTAAGACGCCGTAGGGGCGCAGCATGCTGCGCCCCTACGATGCCGTTACGTCAAAATAAGTTCCGTCGCCGAGCCGATGTCGGCGTGCTTGACCGACTTGCCCCAGCCGGTGGAGATGCAGAGGCCGTTCTTGTCGAAGTCGCTGATCTTGATCGGCTCGCCTTGAAAACTGACGCCGGTGCGCGCATTGAAGGGCACCGCGCGGAAGAATTTTCCGGTCGCCTTGTAGGCCACCATCAGATCGTAGACGTCGGCGGCCGGATGTTTCAGCCGAACGCCCAGCTCTTTGGCCTGCGCCTCTTGCTCGTCATACGTCCGGTCCGTCGAGCCCGGCAGCAGATCCAGATCGACGAGCGCCCAGCCGGCGTTGACGGGTTCCGCGGCGAATGCCGCGGGGGGCTTCAGATACCATGACGAATAAATCAGGGCGCCGAACCGCTCCTTGAGCGAGGTCAGCGTGACCGGCTGGGCGGTTCCATCGCGCCCGATGCGAAAAATCAGCGCCTTGTGTTGCTCCTTCGCCTTGAGCAGATGCTCCTTCGCCGGCGGCGACGGCACCGCGGAGAGGCTGTTCTGCTTCAACAGCGCCTTGACGTCGTCAAACTTGAACTCCGGCACCTTGGCGACGATGTCCTCCGGGCCGACGACCACCGCCACCAGCTTGCGAGCCTCCTCCACCGTCATCTCCGCCATTCACCCCTCCGGTTGCGCTCCAACCTATCGTGGGAAGAAATCTATCTCCTCGGACCGCTCCGAGGGATCGGCTAAATCGCCCCGGGCGATGTAATCGGACCAGATCAACAGCATGTGGCCGCAATCCCTGATCGCCTTGGCGCCGGCGCGCACGTGCTCGATCTTCGAGGCCGGAACGCCCGCGCGCTCCATCTCGGCCAGTTCGGTCTGCAGGGCGCTGTTCAATTCCGTCAAGGCGGCCGCCACGTGCGCCAACGTTTGTTGTGTATGCGGTGTCACGTGTCCTTCTTTAACACATTTTTGTTGATGAGAGCAACTTAGCGCTTGATTTTATTCGAATGCTTCCATTGGCGCTCGCTCTTGAAACGGGGAGTGGCAATGGGTGCAGGTGACGAAGTAGAGGCTCTCCCGGACGGTGGGTATGCAGCGAAAATCGGCCCGCGCGCCAGCGGCCTGGCAAACGGGGCAGGGCAATTCGGCCAGCCACTGCGCGGTGTCCGGATCGGCCAGATGTATCGGTTTCGTCGGCACGCTCACCTGGAACATATAGCCACAGTGATTGCACCGGGCTTTGTAGAACTGCTCGGCGAAACTCTCCTCGGCCCGGGGATGAACGAAGAAGGCCGACTGTTTGCAAATGGGGCATTGAAGCCCCGCCAGCCGCGTTTGCACCTGATCCAAGGAAATCATGCTTTCTTAGCATAGTACAACGGAGGGAAGCTCGGCAAGAACTAATCGATTTTTCCTTGACAATCGAGGGGAATGGCACGGTATAATGCAAAGTCTCAGGCGAGAGATCGAGGGAAAAGCTAGAGAAATCAGAGAAATCGGCTCGATGCCGTCAGCCATCATGACCACGTCCATCGTCACACGACCCACGGCCAGCTACTGAGGAGGATCGCATGTCGTTGCTCATCACAGGTGAATGCATCAATTGCGGGGCATGCCTGCCTGAGTGCCCCAATGAGGCCATTTTCGAGAATCGAACCGATGCGGAAGGCAAAGGGCTCTACGTCTCTGAAAATAATGGCAAAGACGTCTATGTGATCTCGGCGGATCGCTGCACCGAGTGCGTCGGTCATTTCGACCAGCCGCAATGCGCCGCGGTCTGCCCCGTTCCGGATTGTTGCGTGCCCGATCCGAAGCATCCGGAATCCAAGGACACGCTGTTCGACAAAGCCAAGAAGATCAATCCCGACAAGCAACTCGACCCCAATCTGGGGTGGGCCGGCGTTCGCGGGTAGGGGTTTTCTGCCCGCCGGAGAGCATGGACCGTTGCCTTCACGGTGAGCTGTCCCATGCGGCATCCGTGGAATGGCCGGTCCTCCGTGCGCCCGCGAAGCCGACGTTCGTCAATCGTTCCGTAAGACCCGTCTGACAAAGGAGCCGTTGTGGCAAAAGTGTTGGAAGGTCCCGGCATGGAGCTGTTGAAGAAGTGGGGCATGGAGGTGCCCCGCCACGTGGTGATCACGGCGGCCGAGCAGTTCAGCCATCTCGCCCAGGTCAATGCCTGGATGCGGGAGCAAAAACTGGTCGTCAAGGCGCATGAGGCGATCGGCTCCCGGATGAAGCTGGGCCTGGTCAAAGTGGGGCTGAATCTGGCCGGCGCCGAAACGGCCGCGCGCGAGATGCTCGGCAAATCGGTCGGCGGGTTGTCGGTCACCCAGGTCATCATTTCCGAGATGATCGCCCACGACAAGGAATATTACGTGGCGGTCAAATCGGTGCGGGACGGCGCCGAGCTGCTGGTGGCGAGCGTCGGCGGCATCGAGATCGAATCGCAGTGGGAAAAAATCCAGCGGCTCTTTGTGCCCGTCGGCGCCACCCCGGATTCGAAGGCACTGAAAAAGCTTGCCACGGACGCGGGCTTTCCCAAGGAGCTGATCGACGCGGTGGCCGAGTTTCTCTCCAAGCTGCACGAATGCTACGACCAGGAGGACGGCCAGTACCTGGAGATCAACCCGCTGGTCTACCGGGCAACCGACCGGCAACTGGTCGCGCTCGACGCGGTGATCATGGTGGACGGCGACGCTCGATTCCGCCATCCCGACTGGAACTTCACCTTCGCATCGGAGTTCGGCCGCCCCTACACAAATGATGAGCGGGCGATCATGGAGATCGACAGCCGGGTGAAGGGGTCGGTGAAGTTCATCGAGATCCCCGGCGGCGACACGGCGCTGCTGCCGGCCGGCGGCGGGGCGAGCGTCTACTATGCCGACGCGGTCGTGGCGATGGGCGGCAAGCTGGCCAATTACTCGGAATATTCCGGCGATCCGCCCGACTGGGCGGTCGAAGCGCTGACGGACAAGGTCTGCTCCCTCCCGGGGATCAAGCGCATCATCGTCGGCGGCGCGATCGCAAACTTCACCAACGTCAAGAAAACCTTCGCCGGCATCATCGGCGGCTTCCGGCGGGCCAAAAGCGAGGGCAAGCTGGAGAATGTGGAAATCTGGGTGCGCCGGGGCGGGCCGTACGAGAAAGAGGGGTTGGCGGCCATGCAGGCGCTGGAGAAGGAGGGGTTCAATATTCACGTCTATGACCGCCGGACGCCGCTGACGGATATCGTCGATATGGCGATTCACGGCCGGAGAGCGTCATGAGCATCGTGGCGACCAAAGAAACGCGGGTGGTGATCCAGGGCGGCCCGGCCGGCGTCAACGCCGCCCGGCGGATGGCGGAGTTCTGCCACCTGATCAAGCAGCCCTTCACGGTGAGCGCCTTTGTCTTTCCCCCGGACGCGGGGAAAACGGTGGAGCTGCCCTACGGCAGCCAACTGATTTCCGTGCCCGTCTATAAAACGATCGCCGAGGCGACGGCCAAGCATCCAGAGATCAACACCAGCCTGGTTTACGTCGGTCCCGATCGCGCCTATGGGGCGGCGTTGGAGGCGCTCAACGACGAGCGCATCCGCCTGGTCTCGATGATCACCGAGGGCGTGCCGGAAAAGGACGCCAAGCTGCTGACCAAGGCGGCGCGGGAGCGGGGCAAGCTCTTCAACGGCCCGTCGGCCATCGGCATCATTTCCGCGGGCGAATGCCGCCTGGGCGTCATCGGCGGCGCCTTCGACAATCTGGTGCTGAGCAAGCTCTACCGGCCCGGTTCCTTCGGCGTCATCACGAAATCGGGCGGCCTGTCCAACGAAATCATCTGGATGTGCTCGCAATTCGCCGACGGCATTACCACGGCGATCGGCATCGGCGGCGACGCCTTTCCGGGTTCCGACTATGCCACCTATCTGGAGCTGTTCGAGAAGGATCCGCAGACGAAGGCGGTCATCATCGTCGGCGAGATGGGCGGCGACCTGGAAGAGCGGGCGGCCGAATGGTACGGCCAAAAGAAGCGGCGGATCAAGCTGATCGCCGTCGTCTCCGGCTTTTGCGCCGAAGTGCTGCCCAAGGGAATGAAATTCGGCCACGCCGGGGCCAAGGAAGGCGCGCACGGCGAGGGCACGGCGCGGCGGAAGGCGGAATTGCTGCAAAACGCCGGCGCCCTCGTGCCGGAAACCTTCGGCAAGCTGGGGCCGGCTATTCAGCGCACGTATCAGGACATGGTCCGGGCGGGCGTGATCACGCCGCAGGAGGACATGGACGTGGCGGCCCTGCCGAAGCTGCCTAAGACGGTCGATCAGGCCCTCAAGGAGGGCGACGTCTTCGTCGAGCCGCTGGTCAAGACGACGATCACGGACGACCGGGGCGACGAGCCGCTCTACGTCGGCTACGCGGCCTCCGACCTGATCAACAAAGGCTACGGCATTCCGCACGTCATCGGCCTGCTCTGGGACAAACGCCTGCTCTCGGCCCAGGAGGCGGAGATCATCAAGCGGATCATCATGCTCTCGGCCGACCACGGCCCCTGCGTGAGCGGCGCGCTGGCCGCCATTATCGGCTCCTCCGCCGGCATTCCGCTGGCCCAGTCGGTGGCGGCGGGGCTGCTGATGATCGGGCCTCGCTTCGGCGGCGCCGTGACCGACGCGGGCAAATATTTCTCCTACGCCGTCAAACAGCGCATGACGCCGGAGTCCTTCCTGGACTACATGAAGGCGAACGTCGGCCCCGTGCCGGGCATCGGCCACCGGGTGAAGAGTGTGAAGAACCCCGACAAGCGGGTGAAGGAACTGGTCGGCTACGTGAAGAGCCTGGGCATGCCGACGCCCCATCTCGATTTCGCGCTGCAGGTGGAAAAGATCACGACCGGGAAAAAAGAGAACCTGATTCTGAACGTCGACGGGGCGATGGCGGCCATCCTCGTCGACCTGGGCTTCCCCGTGGACAGCCTGAACGGCTTCTTCACGCTGGCGCGCACGATCGGATTCATCGGCCACTGGATCGATCAAAGGCAGCAGGGCAGCCGGCTGATCCGGCTGTTCGATTATCTCGTCAATTACGCCGCGCCCAAACGGCGCGACGTGCCACCATTGAAATAATGAGGCAAGAAGGAAGATGAGCAAGAGCGTACGGGCGATGGGGGGCGTCGGGGAGGAGCGTGAGCATCGCTCCCCCCGCGTGAGCGAGCGCGGAGCGCGAGCGGAATGAGCCCGACGGCAACAGAGCCAAAGACCTCCCAACTGGTCTCGGTAGAGATCATGGGCAAGACCCACCGGGTGCCCCAAGGGATCACCGTGTTGCAGGCGATGTGGTACGCCGGCCATGAGCTGGTGCGCGGCGTCGGCTGCCTCGGCGGCACCTGCGGCGCCTGCGGGATCGTCTACCGGACGAAAGGCACGTTCGAGCTGAAGAACGGCCTGGGCTGCCAGACGCTGGTGGCCGAGGGTATGTCCTTCTCGATGGTGCCCCACTTTGCCGCGGCGCGCGCCCAGTACGACATCGCCAAGCTGGCCGATCCCAAGGAGGCGCTCTTCGAGCTTTATCCGGAGGCGGCCCGGTGCGTGAACTGCAACGCCTGCAACCGCGTCTGCCCGCAGGGCATCGACGTGCGGAGCAGCGTCTGGTGCGCGGTCTTCGGCAATTTCGATCAGGTGGCCGAGCTGACGATGAGCTGCAACAATTGCGGCCTCTGCGTGGTGCGGTGCCCGGCCGACATGGCGCCCAATCTGATCGCGCTCTATTCCCGCCGCGCCTACGGCGTGCACGAGATGAAGCCGACCGAACGGTTGCTCCGCCGGATCCAGGAGATCGAGCGGGACGACTGGAAGGCCGACTGGTCGCGCATGCAATCGATGGACGACCAGGCGCTGGCCCGCTTTTGCCTCGATTACTCAAAACCCGTGCAGGCCAAATGAGCATGGAGCTTGCCGAGGCCAAAGCGATCGTCGAGGCGGGGCGCCAGGGCCGTCTGCACCAGACGCCGGGGCTGTTGGCCGACGACGCGAAGCAGGCGCTGCTCTCGGCGCATCATCCCGATTACCGGCAGGACGCCTACCAAACGTTGCGGGTCGGCCCCAATGCGGGCGAGCGCACCGTCAAGGAGCTGGCCGGCCTGCTGGAGGGAAAGAGCTTGCTGGCCGGCGTGGAGTCGTTGTCCCTGGCGCCGCAGGAGCGTGTCGACGTCTTGATCATCGGCGGGGGCGGGGCGGGCGCGGCGGCGGCGCTGGAGGCCCACGCGGCCGGCGCCAACGTGCTGCTGGCGACCAAGTTGCGGCTGGGCGATTCCAACACGGTGATGGCGGAGGGCGGCATGCAGGCGGCCGTCAATCCCAACGATTCGCCGATCCGCCATTTCGCCGACACGCTGAAGGGCGGCCATTTCAAAAACGACCGGAGCCTGCTGCGGGTGCTGGTGGAAGAAGGGCCGTCGGCCGTCCGCTGGCTGATGCAACTGGGCGTACTGTTCGACCGGGACGAAGCGGGCGATTTGAAACTGCGCAGCGGCGGCGGCACCAGCGTCGCCAGGCTCCTGACCTGCCGAGACTACACCGGGCTGGAGTTGATGCGGGTGCTCAAGGACGCGGTCATCAACGAAAAGATCCGGGTGCTGGAATATGCGCCGGCGGTCGAGCTGCTGAGCGGCGAGCGCGGCGAGTGCGCCGGCGCCGTGCTGAAGGATTTGGACAACGACCGCTACGTCGTCGTGCAGGCCAAGACGGTGATTCTGGCCACCGGCGGGAGCGGCCGGCTGCACATCCAGCGCTTTCCGACCAGCAACCATTTCGGCGCGACCGGCGACGGGCTGGCCCTGGCCTACCGGCTGGGCGCCAAACTGCTCTATATCGACACGTTCCAGTATCATCCCACGGGCTCCGTCTATCCGGAGCCGATGGCGGGCCTGCTGGTGACCGAGGCGCTCCGGTCGGCCGGCGCCCAATTGGTGAACGGGCGGGGCGAGCGATTCATCAATGAGATGGAGACGCGGGACGTGGTGGCCTCGGCCGTCATCCGGGAGTGCCGGGAGGGGCGGGGCGTCGAGACGCCGGGCGGCCGCTTGGGCGTCTGGCTCGACATTCCGGTCGTCGATCAGCTCCACGGCGAAGGCACGATCGAGCAGCGCTTCCCCAACATGCTCCGGCTCTTCTCCCGCTACGGCATCGACATCCGGAAGGAGCCGGTGCTGGTCTATCCCACGCTCCATTATCAGAACGGCGGCATTCAGATCGACGCGCAGTGTCATTCGACCGTTGACCGCCTGCTGGTGGCCGGCGAAGCGTCCGGCGGCCTGCACGGACGAAACCGGCTGATGGGCAATTCGCTGCTGGACATCATCGTCTTCGGGCGGCGAGCCGGACAAGCGGCCGCGTCGATGGCAAAGACGGCCGCATGGACGGCGCCCACGCTCAATCATCTGCGGGCGTTTGAAGCCGCGCAGGCCAAGGCCGACCTGCACCTCGAGATTTCCTCGCCGCTTCTCTTCCCTGATTACGTCCGCCGCCCCGACAAAGCGACGGCCTGACCCGCCCCTCATGAACATTCACGAGTATCAGGCCAAGCAGTTGTTCGCGCGCTACGAGATCCCCGTGCCGCGCGGCCGGAACGTGCCGACCGCCGATGAGGCGGCGGCCGCCGCCGGCGAATTGGCCGCCGCTCACGGGTGGCCGGTCGTGGTGAAAGCGCAGATCCACGCCGGCGGGCGGGGCAAGGCGGGGGGCGTCAAGCTGGCCCGCAGCCCGGAAGAGGTCACCACGATCGCCCGCGGCCTGCTGGGGAGGCCGTTGGTGACGCATCAGACCGGCCCGCAGGGGCGCGTCGTCCGGGCGCTGCTGGTGGAGCAGGGGCTGTCGATCGCCAAGGAGTATTATCTGAGTCTGCTGGTCGACCGCTCCACGGGCCGGCCTGTGGTGGTGGCGAGCCGCGAAGGCGGGATGGAGATTGAGGAGGTCGCGGCCCGCCATCCGGAAAAAATTTACAAATACTCGATCGACCCGGCCGTCGGCCTGCAAGCCTACCTGGCCCGGATGCTGGGCTTCCGGCTGGGCTTTTCGGCCGAGCAGATCGGCCCGTTCCAGCGCCTGTTGGCCGGACTCTACCGGCTGCTGGCCGAAGAGGGCGCCTCGCAGGTGGAGATCAATCCCTTGATCACGACGGCCGCCGGGGAGCTGTTGGCGCTGGACGCCAAGGTCGGGTTTGACGACAACGCCGTGCCGCTGCGGCCGCAGATTCAAGCACTGCGTGACCTCAATGAAGAATCGCCGCTTGAAGTGGAAGCTTCAAAGTATAACTTGAACTATGTGAAGCTGGACGGGACGATCGGCTGCATGGTCAACGGGGCCGGGTTGGCCATGGCCACGATGGACGTGATCAAGCTGGCGGGCGGCGAGCCGGCCAATTTTCTTGACGTGGGCGGCGGAGCGTCAAAAGAGACGGTCAAGGAAGCCTTCCGCATCCTGCTCTCCGACCCGAACGTGAAGGGCGTCTTCGTCAACATCTTCGGCGGGATCGTGCGGTGCGAGCGGATCGGCGGGGGCATTGTCGCGGCCGCCAAAGAGATCGAGGTCAAGGTGCCGCTGGTCGTCCGGCTGGAAGGGACCAACGCGAAAGAGGGGCGGGAGCTGCTGGCCAAGTCCGATTTGACGCTGGAAGTGGCGAGCACGATGTGGGAAGGCGCCCAGAAGATCGTCAAGCTGGCGAAGGCGAGATGAGTATTTTAGTCAATCAAGAGACCCGATTAGTCGTGCAGGGCATCACCGGCAAGGAAGGCTCGTTTCACGCCGCGGCCTGCCGCGACTACGGCACCCGGGTGGTGGCCGGCGTGACGCCCGGCAAGGGCGGGACGACGGCCGAAGGCGTGCCCGTGTTCGATACGGTCGAAGAGGCGGTGGAGAAGACCGGGGCCGACGCGTCGATGATTTTCGTGCCGGCGCGGTTTGCGGCCGACGCCATCATGGAGGCGGCCACCGCCGGGATCGGACTGATCATCTGCATCACCGAGGGGATTCCCGTCTTCGACATGATCCGGGTGAAGCGCTTTCTCGAAGGCCGGCCCACCCGGCTGATCGGCCCGAATTGCCCGGGCATCATCACGCCGGAAGAGTGCAAGATCGGCATCATGCCGGGCTTCATCCACCGGCGGGGGCCGGTCGGCGTCATCTCGCGCAGCGGCACGCTCACCTACGAGGCGGTCTGGCAGATCACGCAGCTGGGGCTGGGCCAAACGACCTGCGTGGGCATGGGCGGCGATCCGGTGCACGGCCTGGGATTCGTGGAGCTGCTTGAGCTGTTTGAGAAGGACGGCAAGACCGAAGCCGTCGTGATGATCGGCGAAATCGGCGGCGACGATGAAGAACAGGCCGCGACATTCGTGCAGTCGTCGATGTCCAAGCCGGTGGTGGGCTTCATCGCCGGCATCACCGCCCCGCCGGGCCGGCGCATGGGCCATGCCGGCGCGATCGTTGCGGGCGGGAAGGGCACGGCGGCGGCCAAGATGGCGGCGCTCAAGGCCGGCGGCGTCGCCGTGGTCGACAATCCGACGCGGATCGGCGAGACGGTCGGCCGGCTCTTAAAGGGGCGGGTTTCAAACCCGCCCCTGCGGAAGAAACAGGCATCATCCACAAGGAGGAAACGGAAATGACGACCGCCGTTGCGTCTGAGATCAAAGTCGGCGACAAAGCGCCGGACTTTACGTTGAAGAATCAGGACCAGAAGGAAGTGCGCCTGAGCGATTTCGCGGGCAAGAAAAACGTGGTGCTGGCGTTTTATCCGCTCGACTGGAGCCCGGTCTGCACGAACGAGAACAAGTGCATGACGCAGGATTTCGAGAAATTTCAGAAGGCGGGGGCCGAGGTGCTGGGCATCAGCGTGGACAGCGTCTACAGCCATAAAGCCTGGCAGGATGCGTTGGGCCTGAAGCACACGCTGCTGAGCGACATGGGCGGCGCCACGGCGTCCAAGTACGGCATGTACCTGCCGGACAAGTTCATCACCAAGCGGGCGACCGTCATCGTCGACAAGCAGGGTATCGTCCGGCACGTGAAGGTGCAGGAGATTCTGCAGGCGCGCGACGACAATGAGATTCTCAAGGTGCTGGACGGATTGAAATAACGTTTGACGTTTATGTAGGGGCGTATGGCCATACGCCCCTACATTTTTTGGTGCACATGGACGAATTACCCCTGGTCAACGACGACAATTACGCCGAGTATCTGGCCGCGCCGGCGTCGGTGGTCGTCTTCAGCATGATGCCCTGCGAGAACTGCGAGGCGTACGATCCGATCGTCCGCCGCGCCGCGGCGGCGCTGAACCCGCGGGTCAGGTTCGGCAAGGCCAAGGTGCACGTCCCCGGCGCGACCCGGGAGATCAAGCGGCGCTACCGGTTCGACAGTTTTCCGACGACGCACTTTTACAAAACGGGGACGCTGGTTCATTCCGTCGATCATCGACTGGAATACGATCAACTGGTGGCGGAAATCGAGAAGCGGCTGCTGGCCTAGCCCAACGCCCCGAGCAGCTTCCGGCGCAATCGGGCATGATAGAGATTCAGCGCCGGCGGGAGGCCGATCAGCAAGCCGGTGACGGCCATCGTCCGGTAGACCGACGGGCGGCTGATCTTCAAGGGGACCGGCTCCAACAGCCGATCGGAGACGGCCACC
This sequence comes from Nitrospirota bacterium, assembly GCA_040755775.1. Classification (GTDB taxonomy): domain Bacteria; phylum Nitrospirota; class Nitrospiria; order JACQCE01; family JACQCE01; genus JBFMAJ01. The sequence continues at coordinate 361 of JBFMAJ010000005.1, read as the reverse complement.
TGGCGGAGCGTTTTGAGCGCCAGCAGGTGGGGCCAGAGGCAGGCGAGCCGCAGGCGCAACGGCCGGGCGGGCAGCGATTGGATGTAGCGCCATCCCTGGTCGAGATGATCCAGGGTCAGCCCGATGAGTTGGCGCAGAATCGGCCGGAGGAGGGGCAGCGAGCCGGGATCGGCCAACTGCTTGGGCGTCAAGCCGGCGGCCGCCAGGTGCTCCTGCGGCAGATAGCACCGGCCGCGCCGCAGATCCATGGCGATGTCCTTGAGCAGGTTGGTCATCTGCAGCCCCTTGCCGAAGTGGACGGCCAGCCGGCATTGCTCCTCTTCGGACGCCGCCGCGGCCATTTTTGGAAAATAGGCGCGGT
>JBFMAJ010000004.1:0-25559 GCA_040755775.1 Nitrospirota bacterium | reverse complement strand
GAACCCGCGCGCTCCCGACCAGAAACCGCGCAATCTCGTCCATGGGACGCTGGGTGGCCGACAAGCCGATTCGCTGCGGGCGACGGCGGCAGAGGGCCTCCAGCCGCTCCAGCGACAGGGCCAGGTGCGATCCCCGTTTGTCCCGGGCCACGGCGTGAATCTCATCGATGATGACCGTGCGCGCGGCCGCCAGCAGCCGGCGGCTCTTCCGGGCGGTCAGCATCAGGTAGAACGATTCCGGCGTCGTGACGAGGATGTGCGGCGGCCGTTTGAGCATCGCCTGGCGGCCGGCCGCGGGCGTGTCGCCGGTGCGCACATCGACGCGGATCGGCGGCATCGTCTCTCCGGCCGCGTCCGCCATCTGCCGGAGCTCGCGGAGCGGCAGCTCCAGGTTGCGGTGGATATCGTTGCTCAGGGCTTTCAGCGGCGAGATATAGATCACCCGGATTTCCTCCGGCAGGGCGCCGGCCGCCGCCGCCCGAAACAAGTGATCGATGCCGGCGAGGAACGCGGCCAGCGTTTTGCCGGAGCCGGTCGGCGCCGCGATCAGCGCATCGTCGCCGGCCTGGATCGGCGGCCAGCCCAGCCGCTGCGGCTCGGTCGGCCGGCCGAAGCGCCGCGCAAACCACTGTTGGATGACGGGATGAAACGCGTCCAGAGGCACGTCCCATTATATCGAATAGGGACGGCAAATCTCTCGATTGACTCCGGATTCCCCGGAGCGATAGGATGAATCTCCTCACCGGTCGCCACCAGGAGTGACCACGATGGCCCCATGGATCGCCGCCGGCCTGGCCGGCCTGCTGCTGACGGCGCCGGCGGCTTCGGCGCAGTCGCCGATCACCGAACCGCAGGTGCAGGCGTTGCTGCAAACGCTCGATCAGGCCGCCCAGTCGCTGGACACCGACGCGCTGATGACCCATTTTGCCGATGACGCCGTCGTCACGCTGGTCGTGCCCGGCCCCGACGGCCACCAGACGTTCCGGTGGGACAAAGAAGAATACGCCAGGCAGTTGGACGAGGGCTATCAAGAGATCGAAGAGTACCGCTTCGAACGGACCGATACGGCCATTCAGATCGCGCCCGACGGCCGCAGCGCCAGGGTGACGGCCACGATGACCGAGACCATCCGCATGCGCGGCCAGCGCATTTACGCCGTGACCCAGGATGACGCGCGCCTGGAGCTGCGCCAGGGGCGATTGATGGTCACCCGGCTGGACGGCGTGGTGCTGGAATTCGAACGGCAAGACGCGGTGGACGCCGTGTAGCCGCGGGAGCTGTTGCGCATTGACAGGCCGCCGGCCATCATCTATCGTTAAAGATGGGGTCGGAGCCGCGCCCTCATGGAACGACGCAAACATTCTCGAATCCCGCATCGCCTCTATTTGACGCTTGACGATATTCCCGGCCGCAATATCGCCTTCACCGGCGACGTGTCGTCGCACGGCATCCTGATCGAGACCAACGCGCCGCTGACGCCGGGCCGTTCCGTGGCCATCAAACTGACGTTGCCGACGGGGAAGCTGCTCAATCTGATCGGCCAGGTCCGGTGGGCCGCCCGCAATCACACCGCCACGAAGGGCCGCGTCAACCAATACGGCGTCGGGGTCTCGATTCAACGGGCGCCGGAAGAATTTCAGCGCTTCGTCGCCTCGATGGGCGGCGCCAGCCTCGCCGCCGCCCCCGCGGCATCTGCCGCGTCACCCGGCACGGCCGAGGCGGTGATCGCCGCGCATGAGGCGCTAAAGCGGCAGAATCACTACGACGTGCTGGGCGTCGCTCCCGACGCGACGGCCGAAGAGGTCAAACGGGCCTATTACGCGCTGTCCAGGCAGTATCACCCCGATGTGGCCCCGGAAGAGGACCCGGAACGGTTGAGAGCGCGGCTTGAAGCGCTGACCCACCGCATCGCCGAGGCCTACGTCATCCTCTCTTCCGAACGGCGCCGTGAGCGCTATAATCGCTCCCTCGGCCTGAAAGTTCACGCGCCCATACGCAAAACGCCGGCGCCCTGAATCCGTCGCGCTTGAGCCAAACCAGGGCGCTCTTTGACTGCCCGCCATCCCTATTGACTCGCTCCGCGCATCGCATCATACTGAACCTCGTCCGTTCGCGCGCCCTGCGCCACTTGAGAGGAGCAATCAATGGAATGGCTGACCGACCCGCAGGCCTGGATCGCGCTGGTCACGCTGACCGCGGTCGAGATCGTTCTAGGCATCGACAACATCGTGTTTATCTCGATCATGGCCGGCAAGCTGCCCAAGGCCCAGCGCGAGCGCGCGCGGCTCGTCGGATTGAGCCTCGCGATGCTGATCCGGATCGTCTTGCTCTTCTCATTGGTCTGGATGATGCGGCTGACGGCGCCGCTCTTTGCGCTGCTCGGCCAGGAGCTGTCGGGCCGCGACCTGATCCTGATCGCCGGCGGGCTCTTCCTGCTGTGGAAAAGCACCATGGAAATTCATCATAAGCTCGAGGGCCCGGAAACCGCCCGCGGGACGGCGGCCGTCACCTTTGCCGGCGTCATCATCCAGATTCTCCTGCTGGATATCGTCTTCTCGCTCGACTCGGTCATCACGGCCATCGGGCTGGTCGATGAGCTGCCCGTCATGGTGGCGGCGATCGTCATCGCGGTGCTCTTCATGCTGGTCGCCTCCGGCATGATCAGCGAGTTCGTCGAGCGCCACCCGACGGTCAAAATGCTGGCGCTCAGCTTTTTGCTGCTCATCGGCGTGGCGCTGATCGCGGATGGCTTCGACATGCACATTCCGCGCGGCTACATCTATTTTTCGATGGCCTTTTCGGTCTTCGTCGAGCTGTTGAATCTGCGGCTGAGAAAATTGTCGCCGGCGGCGGTGGTGGGCAACGATGCCGCTCGCGCCAAGTGACAACCACCCGCGGGAGGAGGACACGCATGAAACTGAATGTAAAGGCTTTTGCCGTGACGGCCGGTCTCTGTTGGAGCACCGGCCTGTTTTTTATCGCCTGGTGGATCATGCTGTTCGAGGGAGCGACGGGGGAGCGAACGCTGCTCGGGCAGCTTTATCCCGGGTACGCCGTCAGCCCGATGGGCAGCCTGATCGGCCTGGCCTGGGGGGCGTTCGACGGCCTGATCGGGGGCGCCGTCTTCGCCTGGCTCTACAACCTCATCGCCGGCTGGATGGCGCCGCCCGAGTAATGGTCGGGCCGCTCGCAGTCGGGCCGCGCACCGCCGGTAGCTTTCCACGCAGGTCGCAAAGTAGATATCCCCGCCCAAGACAGGGATGCTGACGAAACGGGTTGGGATGGCCGCTCGATCCCTGAAACGCCCGACACCCTGGGCTGGTTGACAAGGCTTCAAACGATGCTACCCTCAGATCAGCAACTATACAGTGGGCGAGCTGTTCAACGACTTATCAGAGCCAGATTTCAACGGACGCGACCGTTTATGGGCAGTGAGAAGCGGAAATACCGGCGGTATCTCAAGCGTTTGATGGTCCGGTTCGGCATCTCACGGGAAGAACATACGGGATTTACCGAAGATCTTGCCTACCAGGGGGTCTTCATCCGATCCCCGCATGTGTTGCCCAAAGGCGCACAGGTTGTCATGGAAGTCACGCTGCCGGATCATCGCGTCGTTCGACTCAATGGTCATGTTCGGTGGAGTAAACGCGTGCCCCTCTCCATTTTCGGCTATTCAAGAAAGGCCGGGATGGGTGTCGAGCTTGAGTTCAGTCCGGCCGAGTATGTGGAACTCTTGACGCAGATTGATCCCGATGCGGTGGAACTGCTTCTCACGGATAGCCGTTCGGCTACTCCCGTTGAATCGCTCCCGATAGTGGAAACGCAACCGCATGCCGCAGAAGGATCGTCGGCTCAGGCCGTCAACGCGGCCGATATATCTGTTGGCGCGCAAGAGATCATCAGCGCCTATGAAGTTCTCGAGTCACAAAACCACTACGAAGTGCTCAGGGTGGACACGGATGCGACACCCGAGATCATCAAGCGCGCCTATTATCGGGCGGCCAAAATCTATCATCCCGATCGCCACGCATCGATGCCGGAGCTGAAAGACAAGCTTGACACGCTCTTTGTCCGTCTTAATGAAGCGTACCACGTGCTGTCATCGGAGGAGCGGCGGCAACGGTACAATTTCGACCTGGCGCAGCGACGCATCGGCAGATCGGGTGACACGAATTCCTCGCCGGCCGGTCCCGAGCACCAGGCGCATCTGGGCCGGCGGGCGTTTGAGGAAGGGCGGTGTGAGGCGGCGATCCATCACTTCGAGCTCGCCGTGCATGCCGCTCCGCACAAAGGGGTGTATCATTCGCTGCTGGCTCGGGCGCTCCACAAGATTCCGAAGCGCCAGCGAGACGCTGAAACGCACTACAAGCGGGCGATCGAGCTCGAGCCAGCGCGGGTCGAAAACTATCTGGGGCTTGGGCAGTTGTACAAGCAATTGGGTCTGGTCAAGCGCGCGACCCAACTGTTTGAAACGGCGCTGGCATGGGATCCGGGCAATCAGCAAGCGCAGCGGGAGGTCCAATCCCTCGCCAGCAACCAATCAAACCGCCGATAAACGCTTTGTGCTCATTAACTGATCCATATCAGTCAACCCACAGTTGACACCGCGGCTCCGATTCGATACGGTATCGGACTGGCCGTCCATTTCCCCACCACAAAGGAGCTTCCATGTTCAGATATGCGTTATTCGCCCTTATGCTGCTCGGTGCGCCCATTTCCGCCGCCGCGGCCGACGAGCCGGCCGGCAAAAAACACGACGTCAGCTACAGTATCGGGATGGACATCGGCGCCACGCTCAAGCGCCAGTCGCTCGAATTGGATCCGGATGCCGTGGCCGCCGGGCTCAAGGACGCGCTCACCGGCGCCAAAACCAAATTGACCGCCGAGCAGGCGCGGGAGATTTTGACCACGTTCCAGGAGGAGCTTCGCGCCAAAGCCGAGGAACGGGCCGCCCAACTCGCCGAGAAAAACAAAAAGGAGGGCGAGGCCTTTCTGGCCGAGAACAAGAAAAAAGCCGGGGTGAAAACGTTGCCGAGCGGCCTGCAATACAAAGTGCTGACCGAGGGCAAGGGCAAGCTGCCGAAAGCGACCGACACGGTGACCGCGCACTACCGCGGGACCTTGATCGACGGGACGGAATTTGACAGCTCGTACCAGCGCGGCGAGCCGGCCACCTTTCCCGTCACGGGCCTGATCGCCGGCTGGACCGAGGCGCTGCAGCTCATGAAGGTCGGGTCGAAGTGGCAGCTCTTCATCCCCTCGGATCTGGCCTACGGGCCGCGCACCGCCAGCCAGCTCATCGGCCCCAATGCCACCCTGATCTTCGAGGTCGAACTGCTCTCGGTGCAGGAAGGGGACGCGGGAGCCGCCGCGCCGGGGACGGAAAACTAGTTTCGCGCCGCGCGGGCCATCGCGGCGACCAGGCGCGGCAGATCAACCTCCTCTCCGGTCGGCACGGTCAGCGCATGGGGCCGCTCCGCCTCCGACAGCGGCTCATCGGCCGCCAGTTGGCGTTCCAGCACCGCCAGCCCGGCCTCCGAGGCATCATGCCGTTCCGCTTCGCGCCGGAGGACCCGCTCGCGCAGCACCGGCGCCGGCGCGTGCAGATCGAGAATCACCCAGGGCGCGCCCTGTTGCTCGGCGACGCGCCGCATCTCGTCCCGCCCTGAGCGCCACAGGAACGTCGCGTCCACGATAACCGGATAGCCGGCCCGCAAAATCAGGCCGGCCAGCCCCGCCAGCCGTTCGTAGGTGCGGCGGCTGACCGCTCCGCTGTAGAGCCTACGGGCAAGGGCGGCGCCGCTGCGGGCCAGCGGAGCCAGCCCGAAGAGCCGCTTCCGCTCCACGTCGCTGCGCACCCGCACGGCGCCGCACGCCTCCACCAGCCGCTGGCTGAGCACCGTCTTGCCGGAACCAGAGACCCCGCGCATGATCACCATGTAGGGGCGCGACGGCCGCGTCCAGCGCTCGGCCAGCTCGACGTAGTGTTCCAGCTCGCGACGCAGCGCGCGACGCGCCGGATCCGCCGGACGCGTTTGCCGCCCTCGAATGCAGGCGACCTTGGCGCGCACCAGCGCCCGGTAGACGCGGTAGGTGCGGAACACGGCCAACCCGTCATAGTCGCCGCCGGCCTCAAGGTAGCCGTTGAGCAACCGATGCGCCAGTCCGGCGTGGCCCCGGCTCTCCAGATCCATGCAGGCGAACGCGACGTCGCTCATCACGTCGATCCATCGCAGTTCTTGATTGAACTCGAGGCAATCGAACGGCACGATCGAGCCGTCCCAGAGGATCATATTGGCCAGATGCAGATCGCCGTGGCATTCGCGCACGAAGCCGCGCGTCTTGCGGGCCCGGAACGCGTCGTCATGCTCGGCCAGATCGGCTTGGCTCCACGCCTGCAATCGCCGGTGGCGCCGACGCCGGTCTGCGGAGGCCAGACAGCGCCGCATTTGCGCAAAATTATCGCCGACCGCCCGGCCGATGAGCCGGGGGGAGCCGAACCGGCTGCCCGCCGGCGCCACCGGAGCGGCATCGTGAAACGACGCCAGCGTGCCGGCCAGGCCGTCGATTTGCTCGGCCTGCAGCTCGCCGCGCGCCGCGACCCGATCCAACTGCGCACCGAAGGGAAATTGCCGCATTTTGACGGCAAAATCGAGCGGCCGGCCCCGGCCGCCCCACCGCGGTGAGGCCGGCGAGCCGGTGATCGGCACCACGTCCAGATAGAGCTGCGGCGCCAGGCGCCGGTTCAGGCGCAGCTCCTCCCGGCAGAACCGGCGGCGCTTGGCCGGCGTGGAAAAGTCGAGGAACCCCAAATTGACCGGTTTTTTGATCTTATAGGCGTAGTCGCCGGTCAAGAGCACCCAGGAAATATGAGTCTCGACCAGCTCGATGCGCCCGACCGGATGGCCATAGCGCGCCGGATCCATCAACGATCGGACGAGCGTCCGGCCGGCCTCCCTCACCCTTTCCCCTGATTGGCCACTGCTTGCGCCGCCTGGCGGGCGCGCTCGGGATCGCCCAAGTAAAAATGGCGGATGGGTGCCAGCTTCTCGTCCAGCTCGTAGACCAGCGGAATGCCCGTCGGAATATTGAGCCCGACGATCGCGTCGTCGGAGACCCGATCGAGGTGTTTGACCAGCGCGCGCAGGCTGTTGCCGTGGGCCGCGATCAACACGCGCCGGCCGGCCCGGACGGCGGGCGCAATGGCGTCCTCCCAGTACGGCAGAAAGCGGGCCACGGTGTCCTGGAGGCTTTCGGTCAGGGGAATCTCCTTCGGAGAAAGCGCGGCATAGCGGGGATCCCTGCCGGGATGGCGCTCATCATCCAGCGAGAGCGCGGGCGGCCGGAGCGCGTAGCTGCGGCGCCATTGGTGAACCTGCTCGGTCCCGTGGCGCTGGGCCGTTTCCGCCTTGTTCAGTCCCTGCAGCGCGCCGTAGTGGCGCTCGTTCAACCGCCAGCTCTGGTGCACGGGAAGCCACATCAGGTCCATTTCTTCCAGGACGATCCAGAGCGTTTTGATGGCCCGTTTCAGGACCGACGTGAAGGCAAGATCAAAGCGATAGCCCTCCTGCCGCATCAGCCGGGCGGCCTCGGCCGCTTCCTGCCGCCCCCGTTCCGACAGTCCGACATCGACCCAGCCGGTAAACCGGTTCTCTTGGTTCCAGACGCTTTCGCCGTGGCGGAGCAGCACCAACTTCTTCATGCCGGCCATGATAGCGTTCCGCGCGGCGCCTGTAAAGTGGGTCGCGTAAAAAATTGACGGAACGCGGGAGATTCCCTAGAGCAGCAAGACGGCCGGGTTGGAGGAGTCTGGCGGCGGGGAGACTTTCTGAATCAATCCATCAAGGCGCTGCGGAATCAGGTGCATCTGGTGCTGCGCCAATTCCACCCGGACGGTCCGAAGCTGGGCAGCGTAGTAGTCGCGGGGGAAATAATGGTAGCTGAGCACGAGCGACAAGAGCAGATAGAGGCACATCATCAGCGTCAGCTCAATGCGGGGACGCAGGCCGTGCCAGCCGGCCAGGCGCACTCGATTGACGGCATATTCGATCCGTTTCCGGATCGGCTCCTTCTTCAGAGGATCCACGCAGACTTTGACGGCGTCATACACGCTGACCCCCCAGACCAACAGAACCGGCGGCAGAATCAAGACCGCCATCAGCAGCAGCCGCTCGGCGAAGAGCCGATCCTCCGGCGCCGTGAGCGTCGGCCACAGCGAGGGCATGCTCGCCAAGACGGCTGCGGCGAACACACCGGCCATGGCCCCGCAGAGAAAGCCGGCGCCTTTCTTGATCTGGCCGTTTAAAAACTGGCCCCACCCGGGGATCAGCATCGAGCAGAGGGCGGGCAGCAACGGATGGCCGACCCCCTGGAACTCCTCGTCCGTCTCGGCCGCGCTCCAATAGGCGTGAATGGCGTTGACCATCCAGACGAGCAGACCCATCATGACAAAGATGATCACGGGCCCCAAGAGATGAGCCGGCCTGACCTCGACCGTCAGGAGGATGTCCGTGATCGGTCGCCAATGAATGAGCAGCACGGCGGGAAACAGGTAAAAATTGACCATACACAGCAGATAGAGCAGCCCCCACTGCCACTGGCGGTTATAGAACTGTCCGCCGCCCCAGACGAGCAGCGAGAGGCTGAAGGCCACCGCCGGGTGTCTCCGCCCGGACAAGGACCCGTGAAGACTCCGATGCTGGCCGTGCGTGGAGGAACGAGCCGGTTCGTCGATCACCCAGACGGTCTTTCCTTCCTGGTCGACTCGCCGCGCCATGGTTCGAATAAAGATAGCAGGCGACAGGGAATCTGTCCATTCCGGCTAATACATTGAATTATTTAATGAATTATTATGCAATTTGCCTGAACGGCGCGCCGCTGAGCCATTGGGCGAATTCTTCGACCGGCAGGGGACGGCTGATATAGAAGCCTTGGGCGGCGTCGCACTCGAACGCCGCCAGTTGATTCCACACCACCTGGCTCTCCACCCCTTCGGCGATCACTCTCAGGCCCAGGGAATGGGCCAGATCGATCACGGAGCGGACCACGACCGCATCGGCTTTGTCCGTCATCATGCCGCTGACGACGGAATGATCCAGCTTGGCCGTCTGCACCGGAAACCGTCGGAGTGACCACAGGGCCGATGTGCCGACGCCGAAATCATCCAAGCTAAGTGGGATGCCCATGCGGTGCAGTCGGGCGAGCACATCCAGGGCGCGCTCCGGATCCTTGGTCATCGCGCGCTCGGTGATCTCCAACTCCAGCCAAATCGGCGCCGCGCCGGTTGACTGCAGCAGGGAGGCGATCTGATCGGGCAGTTGCATGTCCAGCAGCGCCTGGCCCGGCAGGTTCATCGAGACTGGAAGCCGGAAGCCCTGCCGCTGCCAGGCGACGCACTGGCGCATGACGGCCCCCAGCAGTTGCAGCGTCATCGGCTTGATCAGCCCGCTTTGCTCCGCCAGCGGGAAAAATTGGCCCGGCAGCAACAGCCCGCGCCGCGGATGTTGCCAGCGAGCCAGCGCTTCCACGCCCACCACGCGGCCGTCGTGTATTTCCAGCACCGGCTGATACAGGAGAGTCCATTGATTTTCCTCCATCGCCGCGCGCAGCTCCTCGGCCTGCGTCAAATGCTCGAGGCTGTGCACATCCCGCTCGGGGGTATAGACGGCATAGCCCTGCCGGCTGTGTTTGGCCTGGTACATCGCCTCGTCCGCGTGGCGCATCAGCACATCATCGGCGGCGCCGTGGTCGGGATAGAGCGCGATGCCGATGCTGGCTTTGATCTCGATTCGGCGCCCTCCGGCAAAAAACGGCAGATCAAAGATCTGGAGCATTTTGCGGGCGGCGATGATCGCGCCGTCGATGTCCGTATTCGGCAGGAGCACGCCGAACTCGTCCCCGCCCAGCCGCGCGAGCGTGTCGGCCTCCCGCAGCATGCTGCGCAGGCGGGGGCCGATCTCCTTGAGCAGCAGATCGCCGTATTGATGGCCCATCGTGTCGTTGATTTCCTTGAAGCGGTCCAAATCGAAGATGAACAGCGCGGCGGATTGATTGTAGCGCTGGCCCGCTTGGATCGCCTGCTGCAGCCGGTCGAAGAGCAGGACGCGGTTGGGCAGGCCGGTCAGCGGGTCGCACATGGCCTGAAATTCCAATTTTTGGGCGTGTTGCTGCACTTGCTCATACAGGCGGGTCTGTTGGATGGCGACCGACAGCAGATCGGCCACTTCGCGGGCGATTTCCGCATGCTCGGCGGTGAAGGCGGCGGGCGCGGCCGAGCTGAGCGTGAGCGAGCCGATCAGCATCCCCTGGCTGATCAGCGGCGCGTTCAGCAAAGCGCGCTGGTTCTCGCAGCGCATCATGCACTCCATCACGGGCGACAATCGCGGCGATGCCTGCATGTCGTCCATGATCTGGACGCGCCCCCGCCCGAACGATTCGAGTCCGCCGAACTCGAACGATTCCAACGGCAGGCGCGCGCCCGCCTGGATCGGGGAGACCGCGGAGGTCTCCACCGCGAGCATCGTCGCCTCGTGGGCTTTGAAGTCGAACAACACGATGCAGGCGCAATGGCAGGGGATCAATTGCTTCACGTGCAGCAGCGCCGCCTGGGCCACGCCGGCGCTCGACTGCGCCTCCAAAATGGCGCGGTCGATTTCATGGAGGATTTTCAGCCGCTCGGCGTACCGCCGGATCGCGCCCTCGGATTCTCTCCGCTCGCTAATATCCCGGTAATTGATCACGAGGGCGCGCACCCCCGGCTCGTTGAGCAGATTGGTCGCCACGCCCTCTTTCCAGCGCCAGGCGCCGTCTTTGTGGCGGACCCGATACTCCGCCCGTGTGGCGCTTCCCGGCTGTTGCAACAGCATGGCCAATAGCCGCCGCAGCCGCGGCTGATCCTCCGGATGGATCACGTCAAACCCATCGCGCCCGACCAATTCGTCAACGCGGTACCCCAACATGTCCGTCGTGGACGGACTGACGTACAGGACCGTGCCGTGATCATCGATCAGCGCGATCGCGTCCGAGCTTTTTTCGATGAGCGACCGGAACCGCTTCTCCCGCTCTTGCAGCGCCGCTTCGGCCCGGCGGCGTTCCACAATGGTGGCGGCCAGCACCAGCCCGGCGACCGCCACCACGCTGGTGAAGGCCTGCATCAGCATCAGCGAGTCGCTCAGCGCGCCGACGGCAAAGGGACCCTCCCGCTGGACCGTGCCCCAGACCGACATGCCCGAGACGACGAACGTGAACGCGGTCACGCCCCGCAAGAGAAATCGCAGAGCCGCCCAGATGATGGATGGAATGATCAAAAATTCGGTCAACTCGTGGCTGACTTCGCTGGAGACATGCCCGCCATAGATGACAAAACTGGCGCCCAGCAACAACCCGAACAGCAACAACAACTCCCCCACATGGCTCAGCCCCAATGTCTGTTCATGCCGGCGGCAAAACGCCAGCACCAACGGCGTGATCGTCACAATGGCAAAGAGATCGCCCAACCACCACATCATCCAGAAATTGCCGTATTCTTCCCAGCGGGCAAAGCCCGCCATCGCCATGCTGGTCACGCCGATCGAGGGCGCGGTCAGGCAGACCAGCGCTTCGATCGCCACAAACTGAAGGATCGATGCGGCACGCTCAATTGGAACCGAGGTACCGGTGATGCGCCGGATCAGGAACGCGCCCAGCAACGCCTGCAGGGTCGAGCCCGCGCCGATGAGGCCGGAGACCGCAATGGCCGCGGGGGATAGCGAGGCTGTCGCATTCAAAAAAAACCAGTTGTTGACGAGAAACGATCCCAGCCAGATGCCCGGCCAGACCCGGCTGCCCCACACCAGCACGGCGGCAAGCGCAACGCCGTCGGGAAGCCAGATGACCGGCACATGGTCCGAAGCCATGAAGCGCAAACAAATGTCCCCCATGACGGCATAGAGCCCGGCGAGCGCCGCGATGTGGGCCGTCCGCCTCGCGGCGGACGGCATAATGGTCTGCGCCATGCTTCCCTCTGGCAAGAACACGCGAGGACTGCTCGGATGGGAAGTAGAACTTATCTCAGCTTAAAAAAATTTAAAAAAGCTGTCAATCAGGTCTTTTCAGGTCTTCACTGTCGTACTTTGTCCTACATTGTCGGCGGCCGCCGGCCCGAGCGGGCCGCGGCGGCGGCGGCGGTGGCCAGCGCGATGACGAGGCTGAACAGGGTGACGCCGAATAACTGGAGCCATTCCGGCGTGGCGCGAGGCGCGAGCAACGAGATGAACGGGCCGAAGAGATCAAACCCCTTTTCCGGGGCTTTATGCAGCGCCCTCAGCGCGCTCAGCAAGGCGGTCGCCACGGCGCTGCAGACGAAGGCCGTCGCGCCGCCGGCAAAGGCTCGCAGCAGCAGCCCGCGCCGGCCCAGCGGCCGGGGCGCCGCCATCGGTTCGATGGCAAATTCCGGCTCGCGCGTTCCGAGGGGGGAAAAGCGCTGGAGCATCGCCATGCCGGGCAGGCCGATCACCATGGTGAACAGAAAAAAATCGCGCCAGCCGACCGCGTCCACGATCACGCCTGTGACGGGCCCCGCTAAAATCCGCGGCAGGGCGAAGAGGCTGGAAAAGAGCGCATACTGGGTGGCGGAAAAGCGTTTTTGCGTCATCCGGAGCAGCAACACGCTAAAGGCGCCGGTGCCCATGCCGGTCGTGAGGCTCTCGAATCCCATCGCCAGATACATCACCGGCCGGTTCACCCCCAGCTCGGCGACCGCCACGTAGCCGAAATTGGAGAGAATCTGCAGCGCCCCGAAAATCCAGAGCGCATGGCCCAGCCCCCAGGCCGTAGTGAGCATGCCGCCGAGCAGGGTGCCGGCCAGCGTGGAAAACAACCCGATCGTCGCCGTGGCCACGCCCACGTCGAAATCGTTAAAGCCGGCCTGCACGAGAAACGGCCGGACCAGCGCGCCGGCCAGATTATCGGCCAGCTTGTAGAGCACGACGAAAATCAAAATTTCAATCGAGCGATGCACGGAAAGAAAGCCGACAAACGGCTCCCAGACGGCCGCGCGCAGCGATCGGGGCGGTTCCGCCTGATCATACTCCGACCCGGGAGCCCGCCAGGTCACCGCCATCATCGGCAGATAGAGCAGCGCCAGGACGGCGAAGGTCCCCGGCCAGGACCAGAGGCCGCCCAGCGTGATCGTCACGCCCCCGGCGACGAACATGGCCGTCCGATAGAGGGCGATTCGCGCCCCGACGGCCACCCCCTGCTCTTCGGGACGCAGCACTTCGACGGCGTACGCGTCGATCGCAATATCCTGGCTCGCCGAGGCAAAGGCCATGGCAAGCGTCAGCACACCGATCATCCAGATGATCTCCGGCCGAAACCCCATCCCGGCCAGCCCCAGCGTCAGCCCCAGCAACGCCGCCTGCATCAGCAGCGCCCATCCCAGCTTGCGTCCCATGCGGGGAATCGGAACGGCATACCGGTCCATGAGCGGCGACCAGAGAAATTTAAACGTCCATGGCGCCTGGACCAGCGTAAAGAGGCCGATCAGTTTGATATCGACGCCTTCGCGGGCGAGCCAGGTGGGAATGGCGATCCAGACGAGACCGAGGGGAAGCCCCGAAGAAAAGGAGAGCAGGCTGACCGCCGCCGTGCGCCACGTGCGCATCGCGAGCCACACCGCCCGCCAGCCGGCCGGCCTATTCATGACCACGTGCGGATCAATCTCATGCGCCCCAGCATTGTACAGAAAGAACCATGTGAATCCAATAGGTTGGGCCATTTCGGCCCTTATTTCTTTTGGTTGACTCCGGATAATTTGTTTGATTACAATAATGAGTTATCACGACCGGCCCGTCTGGTCACTTCTACATGAGTTCCACAGAGACGATCCGCTGGACCCCCGAGGCGCTGGAAAGCGTCAAACGCGCGCCGATCTTTCTGCAGGGGATGGTCCGCAAGCTGGCCGAGAAAAAAGCCCGGGAAGTGGGCTGCGCCGAGATCACGGCCGAGCTGCTGGCGGCCTGGAAAAACCAGGCCATGGGCTCGATGGGCGGCGCGGCCGGGCTGAAAGAGGCGGCGGACAAGCTGGAGAAGGGGGAGCTGCCTTGGACCCGGGAGGCCCGGGAGCGGCTGGACACGGTGCCCGAATTTATGCGCGGCATGATCAAGCGGATCGCCGAGGAATTCGCCCGCGACGGCGGCCACCTGGAAGTCAACACCCACCTGTTTTCAAAGGTCGAAGCGCTCGGCGTCATCGATGCGGAGCCGGCTGAAGCCACGCTCCCCTGGACGATGGAAGCGTTGGGCCGGTTGGCCAAGAAGGTAGAGCACACCCCCGACATCGCCAGGGATTTTGTCACCAACATGCTCCGGCACGACGTGGAAGAGCAGGCCAGGGAGCGCAACCTCGCCGAGATCACGCCCGAAGTCCTGACGGAATTCTGGGACAAGCCCCAGACGGCGGTGCAGTGGAGCGAAGAAGCCTGGGCGCGGCTGCAAACCGCCCCCGATTTCGTCCGAAGCGGCATCAAGAAAGCGGCCGAGCGCAAGGCCCGCAAAGCCAAGGCGCCGGTCATCACGTCGGAGCTGCTCACGACGTTTCGCAACGAAGCGATGATGCGGGCGGTGATGCGGATCCGCAGCCTCGGCTACCGGGAGCTGACGTTTGACGCCTTCGATACGGCCAAAGAAAAGGTGAAGCGGCTCCAGGGCAACACCGAAGCGGCCAAACGCCTGGAAGAAATCCGCAGCTATGTGAGCAAGAAGGGGCCGATCGGCAATCTGGGCGAAGAGCTGATGAACCGCTTTCGCGCCTATTTGAAAGCCGAGGGCACGCCCAAGCCGCCGTCGTTACACATCGACGAGCCGGAACACCACACGCCCGCAGACAAGGACTCCCCTCATGGCTGAAGAACGGGATCTCAAGCAGGTCCTCTCGCGCATCAAATACACCGACGACGCCAAAGTCCAGGAGCAGATCGTCGATCAATTGCTCCAGGTCAAGACCCGCATGGGCCGGATCAAGCGCAAGATTCTGGTGATGAGCGGCAAAGGGGGCGTCGGCAAAAGCATGGTGACCGTCAACCTGGCCCTGGCGTTTGCGCGGGTCGGCCACACCGTCGGCCTGCTGGATATCGACTTGAACGGTCCCTGCGTGCCGGCGATGCTGGGCCTGAAGGGCCAGCGCTTCACGCTGACCGGCGACGGCGCCCTGCCCCCGGTCGGGCCGCTGGGCATCAAAGTGGCCTCCATGGAATTTTTGCTCCAGCCTGACGCGCCGGTCCGTTGGAAGGGGCCGATGGAATTGTCGCCCGTGTGGCTGGGGCTGCAGGAGATGAGCGTGATCCGGGAATTCCTGGCCGACATCGCCTGGGGCGAGCTCGATTATCTCTTCACCGACCTGCCGCCCGGCGCGGCCGCCGACAAGCCGCCCGTGATGGCCGGCTATCTGCCGGAATTGGACGGCGCCGTGATCGTGACGATCCCCTCGGAAGTGGCCACCCAGGTGGTGAAAAAGTCGATCAGCTACGCGAGGGACGTGGGGATCAAGGTGCTGGGGCTGATTGAAAACATGAGCGGCACCGTCTGCCAGCGCTGCGGCGCGGAGGAACCGCTCTTTTCCGGCGACGCCGAGCGGATCGCGCGCGACATGGACGTGCCGTTTTTAGGCCGGGTGCCGTTCGACCGCGCGCTGGGCGGGGCCGCCGACCGGGGCGAGCCGCTGCTCGATCCCGACCAGCCTTCCGTCCGCCATTTCGCCCAGATCGCGGAGCGCTTGACGCAGGCGCTGGAATTCAAAAAGATGATGGCATCATTGTTATAATCTGCCCCCTCACCCGACCTCTCCCCTCAAGGGGAAGAGGAGTCGATACGAGGGGCTGAAAAGGAGCCGTGGGATGAAATTCGTCTGCCGAAAATGCGAAACGTTCATGCTCTTTGAAAAACTCGAGAGTCCAGCCGAAGCCTCGCTGGGCATCACCTTCGAGTGCCCCGAGTGCGGCGCCCGCTTCTCGATGGTGACGAACCCGGGTGAAACCAGCATGGTTCAGGCGCTGGGCGTCAAGCTTGGCGGCCGGACGGCGCCGGCCGGGCCGATGGAACTCACCCGGGAAACGCTCAAAGAACCGAATGTGGACGAGGCGGTGACCGCCCAAGGCTCGGGCAAAAGCGCCTCCGGCGGAGCCGGAGGCGGATCGTGCCCATTTTCCTCGATGATTTCCGGCATGCAGCAGCCGGCCCGCCAGTTGGAGTGGTCGCGGGAAGCGCTCGAACGGATGGAAAAAGTTCCCTCCTTCGTCAAACCGATGCTGCAGACCAGCGTGGAAGCCTATGCGAAAAAGAACGGGATCACGCTGATTACGCCGGCGGTGATGGAAGCGTCCAAACATGCCGAGACCGACATGGCCTGGGCGCCGGAGGCTGAGCAACGCCTGGACAACATTCCCTCGTTCGTCCGGCCGATGGCGCGGAAAGAGATCGAACGGATGGCCCGGGATCGGGGACTGACCACCGTCACCACCGCGCTGATGGACGAGGCCAAGGAGAAATTCATGAGCATGGGGATTTAACCGGCGGGCGTCATGGCGATCGTCAATCATCTCTCGACGCTTGAAGAGGAAATCGCCACCCATCCGGCGGTCCACCATCCGTTCCTCCGCCGCTTTTCGGAAGGGCGCGTGAGCCTGCCGCACATCCGCGCCTTCGGGTTGCAGCACTACCAGTTGGTCAAAGTCTTTACCACCTACATGACCAACCTGCTGCCCCGCCTGCCCGATCAAGACGCCGCGCAACTCTTCCGCACCGTCTTCGACGACGAGTTCGGCCAGCACACGATCTTCAACAGCCACCCGGCGCTGTACCGGAATTTCCTCAAGGCGTTGGGGCTCGATGACGCCGACTGGGGGCGGATGGCCCCGTTGCCGGAAACCTCCGGCTTCATCGAATTTCACCTGGAGTTGACCCGCTCGGGCCATTTCCTGTCGGCGCTGGGCGCCATCGGCCCCGGTCACGAGTACTCCATCCCCACAATGTTCACCTATCTGGTCGAAGGGCTGCGCCGCAGCCGGCTGGTTTCGGAAGAAGCCCTCTCCTATTTCACGCTCCATATCGAAGAGGATAAAGAACACGCCAAAGTGTTCAATCAGCTCCTGGAGCGCTACATGGGCACGGAGGAGTCGCGGTACCTCATCAGGACCGGCGTGCTGAAATCCCTCCAGGCCCGCGAGCGATTCTGGAGCGGACTCCAGCGCGCGGTCTTCGGCGGAACATGAAGGAATTGTTCCAGCGGCCCGGTTTTCTCGGCACCCACGGCACGCTGGGCGCCGACCTCAGCTTCGTGATGGCGGTGCTCTTTACCATTTTGTTTATTATCGGCTGGCGTTTAGCCAAGCGGCGCTCGGCCAATTCTCATCACACGCTGGTGCTCTGGGCCATGGTGAGCATGATCGCCTATTTCACCGTCTACTATCTGGCCCGCGGCCTGGGCGCGTTGGCCACGGAGGGCAAGGAGGGGTTCGGCGGACCCGAGTGGATGTACGCCTACATCTTCAGCCCGCTGCTGACGATTCACATCCTGGTCGTGAGCGTCGGGCTGGTCATGGCCGTCTACATGATCGTGTTGGGCTTTCGCGCCTCGGTCAAGCGCAACGGCGAATGGGCGCTGCAACTGGGGCCGCTGACCATGAGCATGAAGGCCTTTCTGAAGGTGTTAGGCGGCGCGCTCGTGCTCTTTGGGGTCATCAGCTTGGCGCGGTGTCATAGTTTCGCGTGCTACATCGTCTACATATCGGGCTTCGCGCTCGTGGCGACCGTGCTGCTGGTCGAAAAGACCATCGAGAAATGGCTCCCCGACGGGGAGCGGCGCCACCGGGCCATCGGCGCTTTTACGATGGTGCTCTACGTCGTCGCGCTGGTCACCAGCACGACCACTTACGTGCTGCTCTATATTATCTATCCGCCGGCCGTTCAGCCGATGTGACCTGGGCGGCTTCCTCCAGGCCCGCCGCGCAGCGAAAGCCGATAATCGCATCGGTGCGGTGCGGCACGGCGGCGTAGCGCTTGGCCGCCCGCGCGTTCTGGCTCAAATCGTTCCACGACCCGCCGCGGAAGACCCGGTTGCGCGACTTTTCCGGTCCCGGGGGATCTTTTTGCGGCGCCTTGCCGTAATAATCCTCTTGGTACCAATCGGCCACCCACTCGTTGACATTCCCGATCATGTCATACGGGCCGTAGGGGCTGCGGCCCGCGTCGAGCGCGCCGGGCGGCGCCGTGTAGAGATAGCCGTCATCCTGGCCGGCCAGGTTGGCCCGCCCGATTTCATCATCATTGCCCCAGGACCAGCTCCGCCCGTCTTCCCATCGCGCCGCCTTCTCCCATTCCGCCTCGGTGGGCAGCCGCTTGCCGACCCATTTGCAGTAGGCGACCGCCGAATCCCACGAGACGCCCACGGCCGGCAACTCCGGCGCCGTGATTTTGGTGATCTCGTCCTCAAAAAACGGGATGAAGGGCTTGGGCCCTTTCGTCGCCTTGACGAACTGCTCGTACTGGCCGTTGGTCACCTCGTACTGGTCGATGTAAAACGCGCTCACATAGACGGGCAATTGCGGGGTCTCGTCCGTGTCG
The DNA here is from genome assembly GCA_040755775.1 of Nitrospirota bacterium. Lineage (GTDB taxonomy): Bacteria > Nitrospirota > Nitrospiria > JACQCE01 > JACQCE01 > JBFMAJ01. The sequence continues at coordinate 6,962 of JBFMAJ010000004.1, read as the reverse complement.
CCCTCGCCGGGCCGGCTGCCCCGGATGAAGACGCCGGCCGGGATCAGGTTCATGACCGCGCCGTCGGTGGTCGTGATGTTTTTCACGTTTGAGAAATCCCGCTCGGCGAATCGGGGGATCGGCTTTGGGGCGCGCTCGCCTTCGCGATGCTTTCGGCTGCCGACCGCTTTTTCGTAGCCCAGGCTGACGATCATGAGCGCAAAGGAGACAAAGACGAGCCCGACGGCCCAGTAGATATATTTCTCCTTCACGAGGTCTCCCTCATCGCGTGAAATAGCGCCGGCGGGCGATGACGTAGACCACGAATGGCGTCAGCAGCGCGAAAAATACCGCGCGAATGCGGCCGAAACCCTGCAGCAGAAAGGCCAGCACGGTGCTCGTCAGCACGTCGGCCGCGTAAAAGAGCGTCAGATAATAGGCCCACCGGCGCATCGTGAGGAACCCATAGCCAATCGCCAGATGGAGCAGCGGCTGCGCCACCAGCACCGCCTTGGCCGCCGTCCCGGTTGTCGTCACGCCGAAGAACTTCGGCGTGTAGGTCCAACCGGTGCTCATGATGTTCCACAGCTCCATCGGCGCGCTGATCAGGAACAGGATGCCGAAAATCGTCAGATCCAGGGGACGCTTCTCTGCGGCGGCCGCGGTGGCCGATGGCATCAGGCCTCCTCAATGCGGGTAGAGCGTGCGCAGCGACGCCGCCAGGAATACAATGACCAGCGCCAACGCAAAGGAGAAGCGCAGAAACGGCGCCTCCATGATGAGCTGCTGGTCCGGGTTGCGGCGGATCTCCAGATAGTTTCTCCAGGCGATCGTCAGAAAAATGACGACCAAAAAGAGCTTGGCCCCCAGGATCGACAAATATTGCGGCGGAAAGGTGCCGCCGCGCCGGCTCATTCCGATATTCACGGCCCCCGTGACAATGAGCACAAATGTCAGAACAAAGGTGATCACGGTGAATTTTTTATGCAGCGCGTACAGCACCGACGCCGCGACCTGCTCGGACAGCGTCCGCCGCAGCGTGGGAATCAGCAACAGAACGGAATAAGCGACGCCGCCGAGCCAGAAGATGACCGAGATCAGATGGATCCAGTGATTGACCAGCCGGAACAGGTTCAAGCGTCGCCCTGATCCAGCGCGGGCGCTTCCCGGGAGAACTCCGAAAACTTGAACCGGCGGCCTAGCCGTGCCTCGGCCTGCTCCCGGACCGTCTGCATCAGCCCCGGCGTGATCACGTCGATCCCCTGCTCGGCCGCATACCGCTCGACCGCGCGGGCCACCATGCCGCGCGCGAAGGACGGGAGGCGCCGGAGCCGCTCCTTGGCGTCATCCCTCCAGGCCAGGGTGAACGCGACCTCCAGCCCGAAGGTCTGCTCCTGCGGCAGCGTGATCGTGCTCCCGCCATACGCGCCGGGCTCGTAGCCGCAGGCGGGATCCTCGGCCAGGTAGTCGCCGTAGGCGGCGTACGCCCGGCAGCGGCAGCCGCCGCAGATTTGGGAGAACTCGCACTCGCCGCACCGGCCGCCCAGCTTGGGATCGCGCAGGCTGTTCAATTCGGGCGACGTTCGCCAGATTTCGTCAAACGATTGTTTCCGCAGATTCCCCGCCGTGACCGGCATATAGGGGCAGGGCGTCACGTCCCCCTCCGGCGTGATCCGGCAGTAGTATTTGCCGGCCGGGCAACTGCCCTGGGCGTAATTTTTCAGCAGGGACGATTCAGGATCGAGCTGGTAAATGATCCGGCGGAAATGGGGCGCGCACTTGGCCCGGAGAATCAGATCGCCGCTGCGGCCCGTCGGCACTGTCCAGGGATCCTCGGGCTGGTCCATGACGCTGTCGGGCCGGCTCAAGGGCCCGCCGATGCCCTGGGCCTTCGCCAGATAGGTCAGCATCTCTTCATACTGCGCCGGTCGAATATCGGCCAGGTTCGCCCCGCGGCCGGTCTGGACCAGGAAGAAGAAATTCAGAACCTTGGCGCCCAATTCCTTGCACAGGTCGATCATGGCGGGAATTTCGGCGACGTTCCAGGGCATCACGCTCATGTGGATCGAGAAATCGAGCCCTTCGGCCTTCAGAATCTGCGTGGCCCGGATCGCGTCCCTGAAGGCGTGGGGCAGCTTGCGAAACTCGTCATGCTTGGCCGCGTCGGTCGAATCGAGGCTGATCGAGGCGCCCTGGATGCCGCTGCGGCGCATCGCCCTGGCCTCTTTTTCCCGCAGCAGCACGCCGTTGGTGCCCAGCACGACCGTGAAGCCTTTGTCGGTCCCGTAGGCCGCCAGCTCGAAAATGTCCTTGCGGATCAGCGGCTCGCCGCCGGTCAGGATCAGAAAAACGTCGGGATTGATCCGGGCGATGTCGTCCATCACCCGGAAGCACTCCGCCGTCGTGAATTCATGCGAGGCGTCGGCGTGCGAAAACGCGCTCATGTAGCAGTGCGCGCAAAAGAGATTGCACCGCTGCGTGAGATTCCAGGAGATGGAATAGGCCCGGTAGCGGTCCGTTCCGACGACGGGCGGGCTCTTCGGCTCAGCGTTCATCGCGTGAGATGAGGCGCGGGGGAGGATCCAACGGCGCGCGGGGGGGGCGCCGCTCGGCCGACCCGGATCGGCGCCGTCAGGACTTGGCGCTCTCCATGAGATTCTTGACGATCTCGTCGAGCCGGCCGGGATGTTTCATCGCCTCTTCCATCGTGGTCCTGGCCTGCTCGATGCCCGCGTTTGCGACGTCGAGCGTGATCGTTGATGCCTTGACCGATTTGGCGTGTTTTTCGATCAGGGCCTTCGTGCAATCGCGCATGAAACCGGGTGGCACCCGCTCCAGCCGTTGCGTCGCTTCCGGCGTCCACGAGAAGCCTTGCTGGCCGTTCGATTGATCGCCGTTTCCGCCGCCGGCGGCGGAGCCGGGCAACTCCAGATACTCATCGATCACCTGGCCGGCCAACTCCTTGGTGATCGTTTTCACGCCCAGCTTTCGGGCGCTCTTTTCAATCTTGGCCTTGGCCCGGCGCCGGACGTAGCCGGAGGGCGTCTCGCGCAGCCGCTCCCGGGCATCCTTGGTCCATTCCAGTTGAATATCGTCGTACGCGGTCTCTAATTCGATTCCGCCCTCGGCCTTGGCCGCCGCCTCGATGACCGTTTTGTCGACGAATTTAAACTGCTCCCCCGAAGCGCCGCAGACAGGGCAGAGCACCGGCTTGTCGCCCTTGCCGACGTAGCCGCAGCCCTCGCACAGATAATAATCCAGCGCCCGCATCCGCTCCTGGTAGCTCAGAATATCGCCGCCGGCTTTCACCTCGCCGGTCACCCCGCCCAGTTGGCCGATCATGCCGGCCATGCCGCCCTGATTCAGGTCCCGGCGCACGTCGTCGCTGGCCTGCATCGCGTTGGGATCGATGCCTTTTTCGCGCATCGCCTTCCCCATGTCGGCCATCGCCTGGATCGCCGAGGGGGGCAGGAGGTGGCCCATCGCCGCGTCGACCACCGAGTTGCTGATGATCGTGTGGCCCTTTTCCACCGCGTAGCGGTAAATGGCCGATTTGGCCAGATTCCGGGCGAAGGCCGGCACCTTCTCCAGCCGCTTGGTCGCCTCTTCGGTCCAGGCGGTCGTGTACTCGGCCGTCATGGTATAGGAGGGCACGTGCTTCCGGCTCGAGAGCAGCACGTGGCAGGGCGCCAGCCGCATCAGATTTTCGCTGTTGCTGCCGATGTCCATGTCCTCGTCGCTGTGCACGCCGATGCGGCCGACAATGAGCAGCCACGGGTTGACTTTTTTCACGTATTGCAGCACTTTTTCGAAGGGCTTGCCGTCCAGGAGCGTGGTCCGCAGCTCGACGCCGTCCTCCTTCGCGACATCGCGGCCGATGTCCAACTGCGCCTGGTAGATCTTGGCCAGGCCGCTGTCGATCACTTCCTCGTGCAGCTTTTCCTGCTCCTTGAACCGGAACGTCTTGCCCGCTTCCTCGGACAGCACGCCGGCGATGCTGTTGAACATCGCGTAATGGAAATAGGGATCGAATGCCGCCACCGCTTCGACCGGCATCTGGAACGCCTTGCCCAGGGCGACCGCCGTCTTCAGGCCGCCGTAGCTCTGGGGGCTGCCGTCAATCGCGACGACGATGCGGTTGCCGTTGACTTCAGCGCTGGGCGCCGGAAACCGCTTCATGTTCTTGACGACCAGCAGATCGGACTGGCGCAAGCGCCGCGCGACCCGCTCGGTCACGCTGCCGATCAGGCTGTGGCCGACGGCGCCCACGCCCAGCGCGCCCATGATGACCAGGTCATACTGGTGCTGGTTGATATCGTCGACCAGGCATTTGAAATTCTTGCCCTCCAGCGACTGCCGCACCAGGGGCACGTTGGCCGAGTCGCATTGCTTGGCGATGACGTCCAGATAGGAATCGGTGATCAGCTCCAGACCCCGGGTGATGAGCGAATCATGGATTTTGCGCTGTTTTTCCAGCTCCTGCTCGTCGTGATACTCCTCGGGCAGCCCCGCCTCCATCTGCTTGAACCGCTTGTCGTGCATTTTGGCGGCGTAGACATGGCTGCCGATCACGGTGGCGCCGAACCGCTTGGCCAGCTCCACGCCGATCTCGACGGCCATGTTGGAGTAATCGGAATTATCGACCGGGATGTAGATCTGCTTGTACATGCTCAGGCCCTCTCGCGCTCTAGGGAAATTGGCTGATCAGAACCCGATACCATAACACGAAATCCTCTATAAAATCAAGTAAAAAGGCTCTTCTATCGCTTCTCGCTGATGAGCCGGAAGCCTTCCCCTTGGCGCCCTTCAACGGGCACGGCTTTCTGACATTTCGGGCACTTCACGTAGACGACGTTGTCAAACAGGCCCACACTGTAATGATGCGCCAGCAGATCATACCGGGTGCCGCACTGATCGCAGGTGGCGGTGTAGTAATTGTGCAACTGCTGGACGGCGTCCCGCAACGCGGCCACCTCCTTGCGCAGCGCATCGACTTCTTCCCGCAGGTTCGCCGCCGGCTGATCCGGCGGCCGTTCTCGTTCACTCATGACGCCATGCCCTCCCGACTGGTCAATGTTTGCTGTTCCCAGGTCTGCCCGCCGTCGGCGGTTTTAAACAGCCCGCTGTGCGTTCCGGCGTAGATAATCCGCGGATTTTGCGGATCCATCGCCAGCACCCGGACGTTGCTGGTCAGGCCGCCGCTGGCCGCCTGCCAGGTCACGCCGCCGTCGGTCGTTTTAAACACGCCGGCGCCGCCGGCATAGACCGTCGAGGGATCGCGCGAGTCGATGACCACCGAAGAGACGTCGCCCGCGGGAACGGCGCGGATTTGGATCCAGGATCGGCCTCCGTCGGTGCTGATGAACAACCCCCGGGTCGTGCCGATGTAGAGCGTTGCGGGCTCCTCCGGGTGAATGGCAATGGCGTTCACGCCGTGCGACAGCGCGCCGCCCACCTCTTCGATGTCCAGCCCCCGGTTGATCGGCTCCCAGCGCTCGGCGCGGTTGACGCTTTTGTAGACCCCGCCGCTCGTGCCCGCGTAGAGAATCTCCGGCCGCTTGGGATCGGCCGCCAGCGCCACCACATAGACGCTTTCCATCCCATGGACTTTTTCCAGCCACGCGGCCTCCGGGTCGGTCCGCTTGTAAATGCCGACGGTCGACCCGATGTACATAATAGAGGAGATCTGCCGGTCAAAGACGATGCCCGTCACGATGGAGAGATGCTCCTTCAGTCCCCGGTTGTCCGGCACCCAATGCTGGCCGCCGTCCCAACTCTTCCAAATCGCGTCGCCGAAGGTGCCCGCGTAGACGAGGGCGGGAGAACGGGGATCGACGGCCAGCGACATCACCCGGGCGCTGCTCATGCCCTGGTCCGAGAGGGCCCACGTGCGGCCGCCGTCGCGGCTTTTATAGACATGCTGCGAGGTGCCCACGTAGACGATTTGGGGATTGGTCGGGTGAATGGCGATGGCCGACACGGCCGGCTCTCCCCTTGTGCAGGCCGACAGCCCCAATCCGGCCAGCAGCCAAACGATCCAGATGCGGCTGTTCCGCTCGCTGCGCTCGCTCAATCGGGGGGAGATGCTCCTCTCCCCCCGCGCCCCCCATCGCCAACGGCTCTTCACGTGGTGATCCGTTGATAGATCCGGGACAGCCGCACGGGCAGGTGCCGGACATCGTCGATGACCGCGTACTGGCCCGGAGCGAACAGTCCGGCAACATAGCGGTCCGCCTGCCGATCGACGGTGATGCAGAAGGTTCGGACGCGGCGCCGGCGCGCCTCTTCCAGCGCCTGGCGCGTATCCCCCAGCGCGTACGCCCCTTCGTAGTCGCGGTCGAAGGGGCGGCTGTCGGACAGCAGCACCAGGAGACGGGTTTTCGCCTCGCGGCGCAGCAGCTTGGCCGTCGCATGCCGCACGGCCGCGCCGTCGCGGTTTTGCGCCATGGCTCTCATGGACGCGATTCGTTGGCCGATCCGAGGGGTATAGGGCTCATCGAATTCTTTGATGCGGTACAGGTCCACCTGCTCGCGGCCGTTTCCCGAGTAGGCGTAGATGGCCAGCGCGTCGCCCACCGCCTGCACCGCCTCGGCCAGCAGCAGCAGACTCTCCTGCTCGATCTGCACGATGGCGCGGCCAACCGCCGGCTCCCCGACGGACAGCATTTTGCCGGTCGATCCGCTGACGTCCACCAGCAGGGCCACCGCCACGTCACGCTCGCGCCGATCCCGTTGAATGTAGAGCTTCTGCGAGGGCGACCGGCCGGCTTTCCGATCGACCACCGCTTCGATGGCGGCTTCCAGATCGATCTCCTCCCCCTGTTCCTGCCGCCGGAGCCGCCGGAACCGGTCGGGCCGCATACGCTCGAAGATCCGGCGCAGCAACAACCGCTGGCCGTAGTATTGCGCCTGCATCCGCTCGACAAACGCCGCGGCGGGGGGCGCCGGCGGGCGGGGGCGGGGCGGCGCACGGGCCACCCCCC
>JBFMAJ010000003.1:0-27419 GCA_040755775.1 Nitrospirota bacterium | reverse complement strand
CGATAGAAGCGCTCAAAGCCGCCGGGCCCGCCGTGGCCCTCTCCGTGGCCGCCGAAAATCGCCTCCATCGCCCGGCGATGGTAGGGATCGTGCTCTTCGATCGGCCCCAGCCAGGCCCGCTCCTCCTTCGAAAGCCCGTCCCAACCCTTCTCCGAGACCGACTTGACCTGCGCGTCCGACGCGTTGAGCGCGACGATGGGAATCTGTTGCTCGCGCAGATAGTCAAGGATCGGCTGGTAGTATTCGTAGTCTTCGCCCCAATTGTCATGCCAGAGCTTCTTGAACTGTTTCGGCGTCAATTCGCCGCGGGCCCATTGATCGAGCTGCGGCTGCGAGGGGCGCTGGAACATCTCCATGCCGACGGCGATCCGGCCCGGAAAACGCTGCCGCAGCGCCCGGATCACGGCCAACTGGACGCGATGGTGCTCCAGGTTGGTGTGCATTTCGCCGATGTAAATCACCCGGGCATGAGTTGCAAGATCGATCAGTTCCGCCTCGGTCAGCGATCGGCCGGTCGGCACATGCAAGATCGCGCCGGTCTTCAGCGCGTCGAGATCCACGTAGGGAGAACCGGGGTAGGCCGGCAGCGCGTGGGGCGGACCCGCCGCCGGAGGCTCGGCCGCCCAGGCGCAGCCGAACGCCGCAAGCAGCGCCACGCCGGCAATGGTGCGCGCCCGCATGGTCAGCGAGCGCTTCGCTCGATCACGTCGCATCGGCCGTCCGGATGGCCGACGATCAGGCGATGGGCCAGGTCGATGAAGAGGCCGCAGTCGACGACGCCGGGCACCGAGTTGATCCGACGCTCCAGGCCGGCCGGATCGTCGATGCGGGAAAAGTGCAGATCGAGCACGTAGTTGCCGTTGTCCGTCTGAAAGGGCTGATGGCCCGAGGAGCCGCGCAGCTTGGGCTCGCAGCCCAGCTCGCGCAGCGCCCGCGCCGCCTGCGTCCAGCCGAAGGGGACTACCTCCGTCGGCACCGGCCAGCGCGCGCCCAGCCGGTCGACGAGCTTGGCCTGATCGATGACGATGATCTCCAGCCGCGACGCGCGGGCGACCACCTTTTCCCGCAGCAATGCCCCGCCGCCCCCCTTGATCATGTTGAACGACCGGTCGATCTCGTCGGCCCCGTCGATCGTCAGGTCGATCCGGTGCACGCCGTTTACGTCGATGACGGGGATCAGCAATTCCTTGGCCAGCAATTCGGTGCGCAGCGAGGTGGCGATCCCGCGCATGCGCAATCCCTCCATGTTGACCCGCTCGGCCAATCGCCGGATCGCGTAGTCGGCCGTGGAGCCGGTGCCCAACCCCACGATCATGCCGTCGGCGACGAATTCGGCGGCGCGCCGGCCGGCCGCCGCTTTGGCCGGATCGATGGCCGTCTGCAGGTTCATGCTCAGGGCGTCTCGCCGGCGTAGAGTTTCATCACCGTGGACAGGAATTTGAGCGCCTGGGCCTTGGGCCGCTGGAAGGAGTTGCGGCCGATGATCGAGCCGAAGCCGCCGCCGTCACGGATGGCGCGCACGTCGTTGAAAAAAGTCTCATCGTCCTCCTTGGCGCCGCCGGAGAAGATGACGATCCGCCGGCCGTCGAACGTGCTCTGCACGACGTGGCGCACCCGCTCGGCCCCCGAGCCGACCGGAATCTTCTGCGCGTCGTAGACTTTCTTGGCCGCCGCCTGCTCGATGTGCGCCGACGGCAATTTCACCTTGATCAGGTGGGCGCCCAATTGCGCCGCGATCTGCGCCGCGTAGGCCACCACGTCGATGGCCGTCTCCCCCTCCTTGCTCAGGCCGGAGCCGCGCGGATAGGACCAGACCACCACGGCCAGCCCGTGGGCCTTCGCCTCTTCGGCCAGCGCGCGCAACTGCTGGTACATCTCCCGGCAGCCGGCCGAGCCCGGATAGATCGTGTAGCCGATGCCGACGCAGCCGAGCCGCAGCGCGTCCCGCACGCTGCCGGTTTGCGCCGAGACGGGATCCTTTTCATCCAGCAGGGTATCGTGGTTGTTCAGCTTCAGGATCAGCGGCACGTCGCCGGCAAAGTCGGCCGCGCCCGCCTCCAGAAAGCCGAGCGGCGCCGCATAGGCGTTGCAGCCGGCATCGATCGCGAGCTGAAAATGGTACCGGGGATCATAGCCGCCCGGATTGGAGGCGAAGCTCCGGGCCGGGCCATGCTCGAATCCCTGGTCGACCGGCAAAATCACCAGCTTGCCGGTGCCGGCCAGCGTGCCGTGATTGAGCAGGCGGGCCAGATTGGTCCGCGTGCCGGGGTTGTCGCCCGCATACCAGCTTAAAATTTCCTGAACCCGTTTGGTCATGATAAGTCCCCCCTGCAGAAACGTTCGCCCAGCGCCACGTCGTCGGCGCTGCCGATGATTACCGGCACGCGCTGGTGCAGCGACGTCGGCATAATGTCAAGAATGCGTCCGGTACCCGTGCTCGCCTTGCCTCCCGCCCGCTCGGCGATGAGCCCCATCGGATTGACTTCGTACAGAAGGCGCAACCGACCGGAGGGCCGCTTCGCCGTGTCGGCCGGGTAAAGAAAGACGCCGCCCGACATCAGCGTGCGATGAAAATCGGCCACAAACGCCCCGATGTAGCGGCCCGAATAGGGCCGGCCGGTAGCCGGATCGCGCCCTTTCAAATAGTCGACAAAGCGGCGGATTTCCGGCGGCCAAGCGCCGGAGTGGCCCTCGTTCACGCTGTAAATGGCGCCCTTCGCCGGGATGCGGATCTGGTCGTAAGCAAGCAGGAACTCCCCGATGCCGGCATCGAGCGTGAAGGCCTGTACGCCGTGGCTGTCGGCATAGACCAGCATCGTGCCGGGGCCGTAGAGGACGTAGCCCGCGATCACCTGCTCGCTGCCAGGACGCAGGTTGGGCTCGGGGGCGGTGTGATCGCCGCTCGTGGGGCGTCGGTAGATCGAAAAAATCGAGCCGACCGCGCCGTTCACATCGATGTTGGACGAGCCGTCGATCGGGTCGAAGAGCAGCGTATATTTGGCCCGGCCGCAATTTTCGGGCAGGTGCAGCGGCTTTTCCATCTCTTCGGAAATCAGCGTGCAGACCAGCCCGCTGTGGCCGAAGGCGTGCACGAAGGTCTCGTTGGCGAAGGCGTCCAGCCGCTTGACCGCCTCGCCCTGCACGTTGATGTCGCCGGTTTGTCCCTTCAGCGCCCCCAGCCCCAGCAGGGCCAGCTCCCGGCTGATGACTTTGGCCGCCAGGCCGATCTGGACCAGCAGCGCGGAGAGCTCGCCCGTCGCCTCGGGATGAACCCGTTGCTGTGAGAGAATGTGGCGCGTGAGCGTGATGGGTTGGGTGGGCATAGGCACAATATATATGAATCTGGTGCCGAAGGGGGGATTTGAACCCCCATGGGTTGCCCCACACGCCCCTCAAACGTGCGTGTCTACCAATTCCACCACTTCGGCATTCGCGAAGGATTCTATCGTTGAGTCCGCGCGGGAGTCAACACGCGAAGCGGTCATTTGACGGACCTGCACCCCCGGCGTACAATGCTCGACGTGGCGGCCAATCTCATCACCATCGGCCGGGTCGGCCTTGTTTTTCTTGCTATTTTCCTGCTGTATGAACACACCCTCTGGGCCGCGCTGGCCGCTTTTACCCTTGTCCTCGCCGCCATTCTCATGGATTGGCTGGACGGCGTGCTGGCCCGCCGCAATCACACGGACACGCCGTTCGGCGCCGTGATGGATATTCTGGGCGACCGGATCGTCGAAAACGCGCTCTGGATCGTCTTCGCCCACCTGCGGCTGATTCCCGTCTGGGTGCCGATTGTGGTGGTGGTGCGGGGCTTTGTCACCGATGCCTTCCGGTCCGTCGCGCTCACCCAGGGGGAGACGCCGTTCGGGGAGAAGACGATGATCAAAAGCCGCATCGGCCGGCTGCTCGTGACATCGCGGGCAAGCCGCGCGCTCTATGCCGGGGCCAAAGTTGTGGCGTTCTGCTACATGATTCTCTATTTTGCGCTCCTGCAGTCAGCGTCGCCCGTTGAAGGCGAGTGGCTCCATACGGTGGGGCTTGCCATCGTCTATCTCACCGTCGCCCTCTGCCTGATCCGCGCGATTCCCGTCGTGCAGGACGGCCTTGCGCACGTCAAGCGGCTCCGCGCCGACCCCCGTGGCTGACCGGGTTGCCTTTTTCGACGTGGACGGCACGCTCTTGCCGCCGCCTTCGATGGAACGGCGGTTCCTCGGCTGGCTGCTGGCCCGGCGGATCCTCGGCCCCCGTCATCTGCTGCGGGGCGCGTTGTCGATCGCCTTGAATCCGCCCTGGACGGCGGCGCGCTTCAAAATGAACAAAATGTACCTGCGCGGCGAAGCGGTCGATCGCCTCGAAGCGTTGGGCGCAGAATATGTGACGCTCGCCATCATCCCGGCGCTGCGCCGGATTGCGCTGGAAACGATCGATCACCATCGCCGCCAAGGGGACCGGGTGGTCCTGCTCACCGGCTCCCTTGACCTGCTAGTGGGACCGCTAGCGCGCAAGATGGGCCTGGACGGCGCCATCGCCGGCCGGTTGGAGCGGGCCGGCGGCCATTTCACCGGCTGCGCGCTGGCGCCGCATCCGTACGGGGAGCAAAAGGCGGAGGCGCTGCGCGATTATGCCCGGCGCGCCAACATCGACCTGACCCGCGCCTGCCTGTACAGCGACAGCGCGAGCGACCTGCCGGCCTTTCTGCTGGTTGGCGGCGCGACGGCGGTCAACCCATCGCCGCGATTGGCCCGCGAAGCGCGCCGCCGGGGCTGGGCGATCGCCCACTGGCCCGATGCGTCGTCGCGGCGCGTCTTGATTTTGTCCTGATGCGCTGCTAAGATCGACGGGCCGGATGCAGGAACGCAGGGTCGCTGATCGACGAATCGAAACCCGCGGCTATGGGGAAGAGCGGCGGCGCTTTTCCGAATCCACTTCGTTTTCCTACGGCGGCGTCGAGCGGCGCGGCGCCCAGCGCCGATGTCGCGACCGGCGCATCCGCGACCGGCGCAAGATCGATGCCTCCACTCCACCGACGGACACGGCCTCATGAAGATTAACGAGCTCTTCTACAGCATCCAAGGCGAATCGACCCACGCCGGACGGCCCTGCGTCTTCATCCGTGCCGCCGGCTGCCACCTGCGCTGTGAATGGTGCGACACCGCCTACGCCTTCTATGAAGGCGAGGAAATGACGCTCGACGAGATCATGGCGAGAGTCCGGGGCTACGGCTGCCCCCTCGTCGAGCTGACCGGCGGCGAGCCGCTGCTGCAGCGGGAGGCCCCCGCGCTGGCGGCACGCTTGCTGAACGAGGGGTACACCGTGCTGGTGGAAACGAGCGGCAGCCTCGATATCCGGCTGCTCGATCCCCGGGCGATCGTCGTCATGGACGTGAAATGCCCCGGCAGCGGCATGACCCGCGCCATGCGCTGGGACAATCTGGAGGCGCTCAAGCCGACCGACGAGGTGAAGTTCGTCATCAAGGACCGCGCCGACTACGAGTGGGCGGCCGCGCTGGTGGCCCGCCATCATTTGGATCGCCGCTGTCCCGTGCTCTTCTCGCCGGTCTTCGGCGCGCTGGAGCCGCAGACGCTGGCCGGCTGGCTGCTGGCCGACCGGCTGCCGGTGCGGCTGCAATTGCAACAGCATAAATATATCTGGGAGCCGGAAACTCGTGGCGTCTAAGAACGGGCCGTCCCTGCGGCGCACGCTCACGATCGACGTGACGGCCTCCCACGGCGCGCCGGCCGGCGCGCGCGCCGAGCTGCTCGTGCTGCCCTGCTGCGAAGACGAGTCCGCGCTGCCGGGCGACGCCAAACCGCTGTCCAAAACGCTCGCCCCGCTGCTGGCCGACCGGCGGAACCGCGGGGAATTCACCGGTAAAGCCAACCAACTTTCGCTGGCCGACGCGAACGGCTTGGTGGCGGCCAAGCGACTGCTCTTCGTCGGCCTGGGCAAGCGCTCGGCCGTCACGCCCGAGCGGATCCGCCAAGCGATGGGCAAAGCGGCCGGGCTCATCAAGGGTTTGGGCGTCGCCGAGGCGGCCATGCCGCTGTTCGGCCTAGGGCTGGGCAAAACGGCCGGTTCTCCGGCGCAAGCCGCCCAGGCGCAGGCTGAAGGGTTATTGCTGGGCCTGTACGAGTTCACCGTCTATAAAACCGAGGCGAAGCCGGCGGTCAAACCGCTGACGCGCGCCACCATCTTGGCGCAGGATCGCCGTCTGATCACCGTCATCAATCAGGCCCTGCAACGGGCCGTCATCACGTCGGAAGCGACCCAACTGGCCCGTGATCTGGGCAACCATCCGTCGAATTTCGCCACCCCGTCACGCCTGGCCGAGCTGGCCCAGGAGCTGGCGGGCGAATTGAAGCTGCGCTGCACGATCATGGAACGGGCCGAGATGGAGCGGCTCGGCATGGGCGCGCTGGTCGGGGTCGCCCGCGGCAGTCAGGAGCCGCCGAAGCTGATCATCCTCGAATACAAAGGCGGGCGGGCGGCCGAAGCGCCGATCGCGTTAGTCGGCAAGACCATTACCTTCGACACCGGCGGCATCTCGCTCAAGCCCAGCGAGAACATGGAGCAGATGAAGGACGACATGTCCGGCGGCGCCGCCGTGCTGTGCGCGATTCAGGCGGCCGCCCGGCTGAAGCTGCCGCTCAACCTCGTCGCCCTGCTGCCGGCCACGGAGAACATGCCCAGCGGAACCGCGCAAAAGCCGGGTGACGTCGTCACCACGCTCTCCGGCCTGACGGTCGAGGTGATCAACACCGACGCCGAGGGTCGGCTGGTGCTGGCCGACGCGCTGAACTACGCGACCCGCTTCAAGCCGCGGATGATCGTCGATATCGCCACGCTGACCGGCGCCTGCACCGTCGCGCTCGGCAAGCACGCGATCGGCCTCATGGGCACCGCGCCCAAGCTGGTGGCGGCGCTCAAGGAAGCGGGCGAGGCGACGGGCGAGCGCGTCTGGGAGCTGCCGCTGTGGGAACCCTACTATGAGCAGATCAAAAGCCAGGTGGCCGATTTGCAAAACGTCGGCGGTCGGCCCGGGGGCACGATCACGGCCGGCGCCTTCCTGAGTAAATTCGTGGGCGACTACCCCTGGGCCCATCTCGACATCGCCAGCACCGCCTGGACCGACGAGGCGAAGCCCTACGCGCCCAAGGGGGTGACCGGCGTCGGCGTGCGGCTGTTGATCGTGTTTCTTTCACGACAACGTTCCGCGCCGCCGGCGTCGCGCGCCGGCAAGCGGCCGCGCCGCAAAGCCCGATAGCGTAGACGCCGTCCGACCCGCCTGACCTGTCCGACCAGAGTGATGAAAACCACGCGCCCACACGTCGGAGCATTGCTGATCGCCGGATTCGACGGCGTCAGCCCGCCGCCCCGGCTGAAGCGGTTGATCCAAAAAGAACGGCTCGGCGGCGTCATTCTCTTTCGCCGCAACATCGAGTCGCCCAAACAGCTGCAGCGCCTCACCGCGACGCTTCAACGGTGGGCCGGCTCGCATGGACTGCTCATCGGCATCGATCAGGAGGGCGGCCGGGTGCAGCGGCTGCCCACGCCCTTCACGCAATGGCCCCCGCTCCAGCGGGTCGGCGCCTGCCGGGGCCATGAACCGGCGTATCGAATGGGCCAGGCGATCGCCCTGGAACTGCGGGCCGCCGGCATCAATCTCGATTTCGCGCCCGTGCTCGACGTGGGCACGGCCACCCGGAATCCCATCATCGGGGACCGCGCCTTCAGCGACGATCCGGACACGGTGGCCGCGCTGGGCCTCGCCTTCGTGAGCGGGCTGCAGGATCACGGCGTCATCGCCTGCGGCAAGCACTTTCCCGGCCACGGCGACACGTCCGTCGATTCGCACAAAGCCTTGCCGGTCGTGCGGGCCACGGCCGACACGCTCCTGGAGCGGGAATTGAAGCCCTTCCGCCACGCCATCGCCAACCGGCTGGCCACGATCATGACGGCCCACGTGCGCTATCCTTCGCTCGATCCCGAATGGCCCGCCACGCTGTCGCCGGCGATCCTCACCACGCTGCTGCGCGAGACGTTGGGCTTCGACGGCGTCGTCTTCACCGACGACTTGGAGATGAAGGGCATCACCGATCATTGGCCGCCGGAGGAGGCCGCCGTGCAGGCGCTTCTCGCGGGCGCCGATAGCCTCCTGGTCTGCAAAGACGAGGCGGTGCAGGAGCGCGTTCTTGAGGCGCTGCAGTCCGCCGTCGAGAAAAAAACCCTGGCGGCCGCCCGCCTGGCGCAGTCGGCGGCCCGGTTGGCCCGGTTGAAAAAGCAATTTGTCCGTCCGCAACCGCCGCGGGCCGCTTCTCCGTCGATCATCGGTTGCGCGGAGCACCAGGAGCTTGCCCGCTCGCTCGCCGAAGGACGGGAAGCCACGGCCGCACGATGAGAAGGAGACCAGCGATGCAGAGAAACCGACGACTTGGGTGGTGGCTGGCGGCGATGCTGGCCGTCGCGGCTGGGCCGGCGGCGCCCGCCGCGGCCGAGACCGCCGGCGCGCAGCCGTCCGAGATGGAAACGCTCATCAGGGCCAGAATCGAGATCGGCGAAGCGATGGGCCAATACATGAGAGAGCGCGGCGCGGGGCGGTCGATGGAAGATTACAATGCGATGGCGCAGGAGATCAACGCCATGGTGGAGCAGATCCTGTCATCCCACGGGTTGACGGTCGAGGAATACCGCGCGCGGTCAGCCGCCGTGCTCGCCGACGAGACCGCGGTCAACGCCTTTCTGGACCAGCACCCCGACCTGAAAGAACGGCTGAAGGCGCTGCCCTCCTCTCCCGGCGGCCGGGGCTTCGGCGGCGGTGGCCACTGACCATCGACCATCGCCGGGGCCGATGGCGGTCCTGGCGATGCTCGTCGTCCTGTTCGTCATCCCATCGGCTGAGGCGCAGCGCGCCGCCGGCCGGATCGTCTTGTCCGGGTTTGCCGCATTCCCGGAGGGCTGGACCGCTCAAGGCGAGTTTCGCCCCGCCGATTTGTACCGGGTGGTGACGGAAGATGATGGGCCGTACCTTCGCGCCGCCGAACGGTCAGGCGGCGCCAGAATCTTCAAGAAAACGGCGTGGGATTCGGCCGCCTACCCGATCATCGAGTGGCGATGGCGGGTCACGAAGTGGCCGTCGAACGCGGCCGCCCAAGTGTCGCTTTATGTCTCGCTTGACACGGACATCTTCGGCATCCCGACCATCTTGAAATACACGTGGAGCCGTTCAACGCCCGAAGGGACGGTCACGGAGGGCGGCTTCTTCCGGCCGATCGACATCGTCGTCCAGAGCGGAGCGGTCGATCAGCCGAACGAGTGGATTGCCGAGCGGATCGACGCCCGGGCCGATTTTGAGCGGCTGATCGGCCGCGCTCCGAAGGGCGCCGCCTACGGGATCGGCCTGCTGGCCGACCCCGGCGTGGTCGTCGAAATCGGTGAAATTACGGCTGGGGTCCGGTCGGGGCAATCAATTCCGTGACGGTTTCCAGATAGGGCGTCTGCGGGAAAAGATCGATCGGTTGGATCCGCCCCACCCGGTAGCCGCCGTCGCCGAAGCGCCGCAGGTCGCGCGCCAGTGTCGCCGGCACGCAAGAGATATAGACGATCCGGGCCGGCGCCAGTTTTAGGAGCGCATTCAGGGCGGCGCGCTGCAGCCCTTCGCGCGGCGGATCGAGCACGATGCAATCGAAGCGCCGGCCGCTTCTGATCAATCCCTCAAGCACCTCGTCGACAGGTCCGGCCTGAAACCGGCAATTGGGCCGCCTCTGCTGTTCGGCGTTGTACCGGGCATCGGCGACCGCCGATGGATTTTCATCGTACCCTTCCAGTGTCGCGGCCTGCTCGGCCAGAAAGAGGCCGAAATTGCCAATACCGCAAAAGAGCTCCAGCACCGACTCACGCCCCGTGAGGGCGGCGAAGCCAAGCACCGCCTCGATCATCGCCTGATTTTGGGCCCAATTGACCTGGGCGAAGGAGCGATCGCTGATCCGGAAGGGCCGGCCGTGAAGATGGTCTGTGATCCAGTCGCGCCCCCAGACTCTCCGGTGGCCGCTGCGGTCGTAGTAGACCTGGCTAACCAGCTCGGGCAGTGAGGCCGCCGACTTGGTCAGAAAGGCCTCCACCCGTTTTTTCGGCTCGCCGGCGGCGAAATAACGGCTTTGCAGCTCGCCGGTACCCTGAGCCAGATGCCAATGGATCTCGCTCATCGATGACAAGCGGGTGGCCGGATCGGCCAGACATGTTCGCAGCGCCGCGACGGCCCGGTTGAGCGGCGGCGCCGCCACCGGACACTGTTCCATCGTAACGATCTGACGCGACTTGGCGGCATAGAATCCGATCCGGGGCTTGGCGCCCGAGGCATCGATCTTCACTTGAATGCGGCTCCGGTACCCGTACGGCTCCGGGGCGGCAATCGGGTCGAGCAACGCGGGCTTGTCCAGCTTGGCCAGCCGGCGCAAATCTTCGCGCAAAATGTCGACTTTGGCCCGCGCTTGCGCCGGATCGGACAGATGCTGCCACTGGCAGCCGCCGCAGCGGCCGAAGACCGGACAGGGCGGCCGCACCCGGTCGGCCGAGGCCTGCTCCACCGATTCCAGCGCCGCTTCGGCATAGCCCGGTTTCACCGCCGTGATCCGCGCCCGCACCCGCTCGCCGGGACAGACGCCGGGCACGAAGATCACCCGGCCGTCGACGCGCCCCAGCCCGGCGCCGCCGTCGATCAACTTTTCCACCGTCACCGTGACGATCCGGTTCGCGCTCACGCTCGATATCCTATCAAACTTCGAGCGCCGCCGGGGCTTGATTTTCGCCCATGACGACGATGTACACTACTTCCGTTTATCGGTTTGCCGCTGATTTGGGGTCCTGCATGCGCCACGGCGCACATCACTTTGGCACCATCATCGCCGGCCTGCTCCTGCTGGCCGGCTCTCTGTGCGCCGCCCAGGAGCCGTTGCCCCTGTCGCTGGACGATGCCATCCGGCGGGCGCTGGAGAACAGCCTGGAGCTGCAAGTGGCCCGGCGCTCCATGCAGGCGGCCGAGCCGGACGTCACCGTCGAGCGGGCCAAGTTCGATCCGTCGCTCAACGTCGATCTCAACGGCGGCCGGACAAACAGCGCCTCCGGCACGACCAATACAATGAGCGCCGATCTCTCCCTGGATCAGCCCGTGTTGACCGGCGCCGATCTCACGCTGGCCTTCAATAACCGCTGGACGGAGACCGACTCTCCGTTCGTCAGCCTGCAAACGGGCGGATCGGGCCGGTTTTATGAAACCGATGTGGCGCTGCGGCTGACCCAACCCCTGCTGCGCGGCGGCGGCATGAGCGTCAACCGGGCGCCGATCCTCATCGCCGCCAACAATGCCGCGATCTCCAGGGAAGCGTTGATTCAGAAGACCGAAGAGATCGTTGCCAGCGTCGAGCGCGCCTACTGGGAGTTGGTGCTGGCGCGCGAAATCCGGGCGGTGCGGGAGGAGGCGCTGCGGGCGGCCCGGCTCTTGCTGGAGGCGGCGCGCGCCAAGGTGGAGCAGGGCCAGCTCGCGCCGATCGAGGCGCTGATCGCGGAATCGGAGGCCGCCTCGCGCGAAGAGGCCGTCGTGGTGGCCGAGCGGGCCGTCTGGGACGCCCAGGACCGGCTGCGCCGGTTTTTCACTCCGTCGGCCGAGACGCTGACCGAGGAATCGGCCATCATCCCGATCGACGAGCCGGCAGTGGAGCGGGTCGACATCGATCTGACCGCCCTGGTCGAGGCCGCGCTGGCGAGCCGGCCTGAGCTGGCCCAGGCCAGATTGGAGCTCGCCAACAGCCGGTTGAATTTGAAATTGGCGCAGAACGAGCAATGGCCGGCGCTCGATCTCAGCGGCAGCGCCGGGTTGAATGATTTGGGCCGACGCTACGGCGACGCGGTGCGCTACAATGAGTTTTATGAATGGGAGGCCGGTCTGTTGCTGACGGTGCCGCTGGGCAATCGGGCCGCGAGCGCCACGGCGCTGAAGCGGCGATTCGAGCTGGAGCGGGCGGCCCTGACGCTTAAAGATCGGGAGCAGAGCGTCATTCTGGAGGTGAAGGAGGCGGCGCGCGGGCTGCTGGCCAATAGCAAACGGGTCGAGGCGACACGGCAGGCCCGGCGGCTGGCCGAAAAGAAGCTCGAGGCCGAGCAGGCCCGGTTCGAATTGGGATTGACGACGGTGCAGGACGTGCTGACGTTCGAGCGCGATCTGGCCGAGGCGAAACGCGCGCACATTCAAGCCTTGATCGATTATCGCAACAGCCTCGTCGATCTGGACCGGCGGGCCGGCCGGCTGCTAGAGCGCCGCCGGATTGCGCCGCTGACCGAGGGGGCCTCATGAAGCGGCCTATCGTCCTGATCGCCCTCTTTTTCGGCCTCCTGCTGGCCGGCTGGCTGCTGGTCTTTCAGGACCGCGGCGACAGCGCCAAACAGGGGGCCCGCGAGCGGGTCGCCGTCGTCAAGCGGGGCGATCTCGCCCTGAAGGTGATCGAAACCGGCTCGGTGGAACCGGCCACGGTCGTCGAGATCAAATCGGAGCAATCGGGCGAGGTGACCCGCATTTTTGCGACCGAGGGGCAGAAGGTCAAAAAAGGCCAGCGGCTGGCCGTCATTCAGCAGGAGTCGGTTCAAGCGCAGCAGGCCGCCCAGTACCGGGCCGACCTGGAGCGGGAACGGCTGGCGCTGGACGAGGCCGAGCGGCAATTGAGCCGCCACCGCGCGCTGCACGAGAAGGGCTTCCTGTCGCGCCAGGAGGTGGAAACCGGCGAGAAGAACGTGGAGACGGCCAAAATCCGCTATGCGCTGGCCCGGCGGCAGCTCAAACTGGTGCTGGGCGGCGACGAGCAGGCGCTGGAGCAGTATCTGGCCCGGCCGCTCGAGTCGGATCACCTGGAGGAATTCACGGTCAGCTCGCCGGTGGACGGCTCGGTGATCACCGTCGACGTGGAGCCGGGCGAGATCATCAACTCCGGCACCTCGACCGTGACCGGCGGCACGGTGCTGATGACGCTGGCCGATCTGGGCCGGATGGTCGTGAAGACCCACATCAACGAGGTGAACATCGCGCGGGTCCTGCCCGGCCAGCCGGTGGAGATCCGGCTCGACGCCGTGCCCGGCCGCGTCTATCACGGCGCCGTCGCCTCGATCGCCCCGCGGGGCGTCCGCGCCGACAACATCGTCACCTACGAGGTCACCATCACGATCAGCGACGCCGACGCGCCGCTCAAGCCGTCGATGACGGCCAACATCGACGTCCTCACCGGCACGCTCACGAACGCGCTCTACCTGCCGGTTGAGGCGGTCGATCACCAGGCCGGCCGGGATTTCATCTGGCTGCGGCGCGGCGGCGAGCTGATCAAGCAGCCGGTCACGATCAGCCAGCGAACCGAAACGGACGCGATCCTGCTCGAGTCGGCCGATCAACGCGGCCTGCGCGAGGGCGATCAGGTCGTCATCCCGTCGACGTCGGCGTCATCGTAATGGCGCTGATCGCCCTGGAGCAGGCCGGCAAGCGCTACCGCTCGGGACCGATCGAGGTGACGGCGCTGCAGGATGCGACGCTGAGCGTCGAGCGGGGCGAATCGGTCGCGATCATCGGCCCGTCCGGCAGCGGTAAAACGACGCTGCTCGATCTGCTGGGCTGCCTCTCCCGCCCCACGTCGGGCCGCTACCGGCTGGACGGCACCGATGTGTCGGCCCTGCCCGAGCCGGAGCTGGCCGCGATCCGCAACCGGATGATCGGCTTCGTCTTTCAAACGTTTCACCTGCTGCCCCGCAACACGGCGGTGCAGAACGTCGCCCTGCCGCTGCTCTACGCGGGGATCGATCGGATCGAACGGGAGCGGCGGGCCGAGGAGGCGTTGCGCCGCGTCGGCCTGGCCGACCGGATGCACCACCGCCCCAACCAGCTCTCCGGCGGCCAGCAGCAACGGGTGGCGATCGCCCGCGCGCTGGTGACGCGGCCGTCGCTGATTCTGGCCGACGAGCCAACGGGCAATCTCGATTCGGCCAGCGGCCGGGAGATCATGCGCCTGCTCGCGTCGCTGCATGGGCAGGGCACGACGGTGATTGTCGTCACGCACAATCAGGACATCGCCGATCACGCCGAACGGGTCATCGCGCTGCGAGACGGCCGGATCGTGGAGGACAAGATCATGGCGGGAGCGAAGGCCGCGCATGGGCTGGGCTGAGAGCGTCGCGGACGCCGTCCGCAACCTGACCGCCAACAAGCTGCGCTCCGGCCTGGCGATGCTGGGCGTGATCATCGGCGTGGCCGCCGTGATCACGATGGTCTCCATCGTGGAGGGCGGCCGCCGGCGAGTCGTCGAGGCGATCGAGCGGCTGGGCACGAACCTGCTGTTCGTCTCGCCCAAAACGCTCTCGGCCGCCGAGCAGCGGGAATACAGCGGCCGGTCCAAGGGGCTGGTCTACGAGGACGCCGAGGCGGTGGCCGCGCAACTGCCGGCGATCCAGCACGTGGCGCCGATGGTCTCCATCTCCGAACGGATCGTCAACGGCGATCGCGATTTCAACGGCACCATCTCGGGCACCACCCCGGCCTATCAGCCCGTCCGGAACTTTTACGCCGAGCGCGGCCGGTTCATCTCCCGCGAGGACATGACCGAATGGCGGCGGGTGGCCGTGCTGGGGCGCGACGTGGCCGAGAAGCTCTTCGGCCAGGAAGACCCGCTGGAACGGGAGATCAAGATCGGCGGCGAGCGGTTCATCGTCATCGGCCTGATGGAGAAAAAAGGCAGCCTGCACGGCCAGAATTTTGACGCGATGACCTTCATCCCCGCCACGACGGCGATGCGGCGCTTGCAGGGCACGGCCGCGCTCAGCTATTTTCTGGCGCAAGTGGACGACCGGCGGGCCATGAAAGAAACCCACGCGTCGATCGAGCAGTTGCTCGCGCAGCGCCACAACGGCGTGAAGGATTTCGAGATCCACAGCCAGGAGGACTTTCTCAGCGCGATCGACCGCACGGTCTGGACCTTCCGCTTCATGCTCGGCGGCATCGCGGCCGTCTCGCTGCTGGTCGGCGGCATCGGCATCATGAACATCATGCTGGTGACCGTCACCGAGCGCACCCGGGAGATCGGCCTGCGCAAGGCGATCGGCGCCACGCGGCGGGCCATTCTTCATCAATTCCTAATCGAATCGGTGACCATCAGCCTGGCCGGCGGCGCGATCGGCGCCGTCAGCGGCGTCGGGCTGGCGGTGGTGCTGGGCAAGATCGTCGCCCGGGCGATGCCGGGGCAAGGCGACTGGGGCGCGGCCATTTCGCCGACGGCGATCCTGCTGTCGTTCGGCTTCGCCGTGGCGGTCGGCGTCTTCTTCGGCCTCTACCCGGCCCGCAAAGCTGCCTCGCTCGATCCGGTCGAAGCGCTCAGATACGAGTAGCATTTTATCGTTTAAATGATATAATTATGATATCTAAAACGGAGGCCGCCATGCCCATTATCAAGCCGATCTCAAGCCTGCGCAATAAAACCCGTGAAATCGCCTCGATGTGCCATGAACAAGATGCGCCGGTCTATCTCACGACCAATGGCGAAGGCGACCTCGTAGTCATGAGCATTGATCATTATGAACGCCTGAAGGCTAGGGTCGAACTCTTTGAGAAGCTTGCCGCAGCCCAGGCGCAAGCCGCGTCGAGAAAACGGGGCCTGACGCACACGCAGGTCATCGCAAAATTGAAACGTCGGCTCCGTGCCGCCTAAGCATCGCCTCCATTATCTTCCGGCGGCCGTTGATGATCTTATCTCCATTCATGATTGGATCGCCAGCAATTCCTCGGTCAGAGCACGTGCGTTTATTGAATCGGTCGATAAACGAATTGGCGGCCTAGCGATCCATCCACAGCTTGGCAGAATCCCACGCCACCCCAAGCTTAAAGCTTTCGGCTACCGCGTACTCGTCATGGATTCGTATCTTGTCTTTTATGTTATTCGTGGCCGCACGGTCGAAATTCACCGCATCGTCCACGGCTCACGCCACTTGGATGAAATTGTGTAGGCGACTCCAGGCCGCTGCTTCAACCTGGCCGAGGCGCTTCGGTACGAATGACTCAGGATTTTTTCCCGCCAGCCGAGGCGAGCAAACGCTGAAAGAGAGTACGGCTGATGCGGTCGGTCGTGTAGAGAAACTCCGGGTGCCACTGCACGCCGATCAGGAAGGGGTGATCGGGCAATTCACAGCCTTCAATCACGCCGTCGTTGGCCACGGCATTGATCACCAGTCCCCGCCCGATCTGTTTGACGCTCTGGTGGTGTGAGCTGTTCACGTGGATCTTTTTCGATTTGACGATGTCGTGGAGCCGCGTGCCCGGCTGAATGGTCACCCAGTGCGACGGCTCCGTGGCCGGCGTGGGCTGCCGGTGCTTGATCAGCGCCCGTAACGGCGGCGGCAACTGCGCCGGTAGGTCTTGATAGAGGGAACCCCCCGCGGCCACATTGAGCACCTGCATGCCCCCGCAGATGCCCAGCGTCGGCAGCTCGCGCTCCACCGCCTCCTCGGCCAGCGCCAGCTCAAATCCCGTGCGCTCCCGGCTCATGACCTTGAACCGGAAGCGCCGAGATTCCCCGTAGAGTTTCGGATCGATATCCGGCCCGCTGCCCGTGAGCAGCAGACCATCGACCATGCCGAGCAGCCGGTCGATCCGCCGCCGGCTGTCGGTGATCGGCAGAATCAGCGGCAGGCCGCCGGCGTCTTCGATGGCCCGCACGTATCGGGCGCGTAAAAAATAGGTCGGCTCCCGGCCGCCCGGCCGATCCTTGTCGCCGGCGTTATAGTCGGAGGTAATGCCGATGACCGGCTGCGCGCGACGGCGTGATTTAACGGGCATGCGTCTCCTTCACGTCGCTAGGATACCATAACCTGACGCAGGGAAGATCTCCCTGGGATGAAAACCTGCCCTATTTTCTATTTAACATAATGTCCTCCCCGATACTGTCCGAATGGACAGGTGACAGAGGCCAGGCGTTTGGGCTATAGGTGGTCCCCAAGGGTCCTGAGCCATGACCGCCACCAAGACGTCCGGCCGACCGGGCCATGAGCAAATGGTTAAAAAATTGTCCCGTGGGATAAAATTTCGCCCATTTGCACAAATGAGGCATGTTTAATAAGCCATTGCTTTTCCAGCTATTTTTAGCGTGGGCCGCTTTGGCACACAATCTGCTTGATGTGTGCTCGGCACGCGGAGGGCGACGATGAGGGCATCATTGAGCGCAGCTTCCCGTAGAGGTTACGTTCCCCTCCTGCTTGGCCTGGCTCTTTGCCTGGCCAAGCCGTCTCTGCTTTCGGCAGAAGAAAGCGCCGACGTGCAAAAACAATCGTTGGCCCAGTTGAATGAAGGCGGCGGCGTGGGCGGCTCGGGCAGCACGGTGCTGCCGGATCTGTTTACCGGCACGCTGCAGTACAGCTACCCTATCGAAGTGCCCGCCGGGCGCAAGGGCATGGCCCCAAAGCTGGCGCTGCGCTACAGCAGCCACGGGACCAACGGCTGGGCCGGCTACGGCTGGAATCTCGACATTCCCTACATCCAGCGCCAGGGGCCGCGCAAAGGCGTGCCGACCTACGATGACGCGCAGGATAGGTTTCTGTTCGTCTCCGGGGATGCCACGATTGAGCTGATCCCGCGGCCGGAATGGGGCGCCGGGTATTATGGGGCGAAGATTGAGGGCGGATTTGCCAAATTTTACAACACGAATCCGAGCACAACGGGATGGATTGTCACCGATAAGTCAGGAATGAAGCAGTGGTTCGGCACAACGGCTGCGTCTCGGCTCGATCGCGCTTCCGATCTGTGGTGGCTGGATGGTGACAAAAAATATCGATGGTATCTCAATGCCGTTAGCGATCTGAACGGCAACACAATGACCTTCGCCTATCAGAAAGAAGCCTTTTATGCCTCCACAAAGGGGCTCGTTTACAATGACGGAACATTTCGGCGCGGGATGTGCAATCAAATTTATGTGAGCCGGATCGATTATCCAAATAGCTCGGTCATATTTGACTGGGAAGGCCGGGCCGACGGTCACTCTACGTTTTTTGCTGGCTTCTGTGCGTGGATGGATAAACGCCTCAAACTGATCGAGGTCTTTGGTGATACCCAGCGGCTCAGGACCTATCGCTTGGATTACGATGATTTTAGCAACGCGCCCAATCAATCAGCCTATTCACGATTGAAGGCCATCACCCAGTATGATCGTAATGCGACCGTATCAGCCTCCGGAGCCACTTGGACGGTTGTGGGTAATTCGCTGCGCCGAGAAGGTCCAATCGTTTAGCACACCGGCAAACTGGGAAACTATCGGGGAGACCAATTGGGATATGTACTATGTCTATAATGCCGCGACCAACACGAATGAGGCTCGTTATCCCCGTAACCAAGCGGATTTTAACGGTGATGGAAGAACCGACATTGCGTTTCGGGGCCGGGCAGCAGGAACGGACGACATCTATGTCGCCCTCAGCACCGGCAATAGCTTTCAAGTACCGACCTGGTGGGGAACTATTCCAAATTGGGACAGTTCAAAATTGGTTGGTGATTTCAATGGCGATGGCAGGGCCGATGTGGTCTATCGTTGGAATGACGCAATCTACGCTGTCTATTCCACCGGAGCAGGCTTCACAACCCAGCCCCAAGCCCTGGTTGGCGTGCCCACGGGTGGCTGGGATGCTATGCGAGACATGGGGGACTTCAATGGCGATGGAAGAATGGACGTGATCTATGCTATGTCGCCAACCGGCAATCTTAATGTCTATGTAGCTTTAGCGCGTAGTGATGCCGATGGCTTTCTGGCGCCGGCCCCATGGGGCTCAGCCAACTGGGCGACCCGGCTGCTGGCTGACTTCACGGGGGATGGGCGAACGGATCTGGCCTATTGCGGATTCATTTCCTATGGCTGCAATTACCCGACCTTGAGTCCTTCCACGGGGTCCCAGTTCGCCACAGGCGAATATTGGGCCCCGGCCTTTGACAACCACTTCTGGGATCCCAATTGGAACTATCAGGGCACGCCATTCCGGCTTGGCGATTTTAACGGTGATGGGTTGATGGACGTGCTTTGGCCCAGTCCATCGGATCAGAATGGGCAACCGACCAACTCCTTGAGGATCTATCTTTCCACAGGACCTGAGCTGACAGCTTTTACTAACGTCTCCCCCGCCGGCTATGCGGTCGGCAACACTTTGGCCCTGGCTGATTTCAATGGCGATGGATTGACCGACATCGCCTACGAATCGTCTACCGATAATCACGTGAAGGTTGTACTTGCCCGCCATGGCACCAGCTTTTTCACGGAGCAGCTCTGGGGCGTCCTTCCCACCTGGAATGAGAAGCGCTATGCCCTAGGGGACTTCGATGGTGACGGCATGATTGACGCTGTCACCCGAGCAGGAACTACAAACAACATAAAGTTGCCCTTTCACAGCCTACCAATCCCGATCTACTGGTAACGATTCAAAACGGCTTGGGCGGCACATCGACCATTAGTTATCTGCCTTCTACGCGTTACCAAAGCGGCGGCAAACTGCCGTTGGTCATCCAGACCGTGAGTACGATCACCACCAATGATGGAAGCTGCAGTGGAGGTGGGGGCGGAGGAAGCGGTTGCATGGGTATATCGACAACGCTATATGCCTACAGTGGAGGCAAGTACGACTTTGCCGGCCGGGAGTTCCGCGGCTTCAGCCAGGTCACAGCCACTGATCCCATCGGGACGGTCACGACTACGCGGTTCCATCAAGAGGGAATCTTTAAAGGCCGCCCTTATGAAGTGCAGGTTGCCGATTCCCAGGGACGGCTCTTCACCAAGACCCTCACCGTATGGGCAGTGACCACGCCTTTTGCCAACAGCAGCTTTCCGGAACTCAGTCAGGTTGATACCTTGATCTATGATGGGGCGACGTCGCCGCTCACGCAGACCCGGACCCAGACCACCTATGACTGCGATCTGGGCACGCCCTGCTATGGCAACGTTGTCCGCGTGGCCAATTTGGGTGAAGTCACATCTCAAGGGCAAATCATCGGTCCTGATTACTATAGTCATACCGATTATGCGCTCAACACTGATTTGTGGATCGTCGGGCTGCCCTCGCATCAATACACGCGAGGGACCGGGGATGCGGTCACGGTGGCCGAGAGTTGGGTCTACTATGACGGTACCTCTTCCGACTGCTCCAGCGCCATTGAAATGACGCAGCCGACGAAAGGAAATCTGACCCTGGCGAAGCATTGGCTGAACCTTGGCGGCCCCAATCCTCAAGCCATTACCGGCTATGACCAATACGGGAATCCGATCTGCTCTAAAGATCCTCGCGGCACGCTCACGACCATTCAATATGATCAAAGTTCGACCTTCCCCCTCAACACCACGATTCATGACAGCCATGCAGCCCACACGCATCACACTCTCACAACCTATTATGGCGTCAATAGCGTTACCGCCGACGCTGGCCTATATGGACAAGTTAAATCCATCACTGATGCGAACAACCAAACAATCACGATTCAATACGACACCTTCGGCCGGAAGGCGCAAGTTCTCAATCCAGATGGCGGCATGACAACCACGGCCTATTTAAATTTTGGTGCTGTCGGCACGCAGCGCATTCGGACAGCGCAGGCCGACGGCAGCGCGGATGGCGTGCTCTGGTCAGAACAGTATTTCGATGGCCTGGGACGGGCCTACCGTATGGTCGCCGAAGGGCCGGTGCCGGGGAAAACCATTGTTCAAGAAACCACCTATGATCCGAGAGGGCTGATCATCAAGAAATCCCTGCCCTACTTTTCCTCCGGCGAAACGCCCCGCTACACGACCATGGACTATGACGCAATCGGCCGGGCCGTCAAAACCACCGGCCCGGACGGCACCATCACGACCGTGTCGTACAGTGGCTTGACCATGACGACAATAGACGTCAACGGCCAGCCCCACCGCCAGATCACTGACGCCCATGGCCGCACGATCCAGGTGGATGAATATGAAACTGGCCCCGTCACGCCCTCCGCCACGACGCGCTATCAGTATGATGCGCTCGGTAACCTGGTAAAGGTGACTGATCCCCAAGGCTTTCTCATCACAATGGCCTACGACAGCCTTTCCCGAAAAATAGGCATGAGCGATCCCGACATGGGAAACTGCGGCGATTTGACCACCGCACCACCAGCCGCGGCCTTCCCCTGGTATTCGCTCCCGTGTTGGAGCTATGCGTATGACGCCGGCGGCAGCATGACGGCCCAACGCGACGGCAGGGGCCAGACGACAGCCTTCGCCTATGACGCACTCAAACGGGTCGTCACCAAGACGCTGCACGATGGCAACCAGGTGCTCTACGCCTATGACAATGATGCCGCGACGAACAGCATCGGACGGCTCTCGCTCGTTCAGGATCCCAGTGGTAGCACGAGCTTTCAGTATAATGCGATGGGGCGAGTCACGCGCAGCACCAAAACCGTCACCAACGATCCCAATGCGACCCAGTATCCCGCGGGCTATACCACCCAGACCCAATACGACGCACTCGGACGCCTGATCAGTCTCACCTATCCGGCCCCCGCGAGCACCACCGCACCGGTGGTCACCTATAGCTACAATCCGGCGGGCTGGCTCGATCGCATCGCAGAGGATACGGTCATTTATGCCGCCTATCCCGCCGATCAATATACGGCGTTAGGCCAGCCAAAGCTTATTCAGTACGGCAATGAGGTCTCGACCACTTACGACTACCGAACGGACAATAACCGCCTGCAGCAGATTACAACCGCAACGCCGGTCAGCACGTACCAGAGTCTTGCCTACACGTTTGACAATGGCGGCAAAGTCACTCGGATTCAAGATCCCCTGCGGGGCGATCGCAGCTTTGTCTATGATGCCTTGAGCCGCCTGTCCCAGGCCTCCTATGGCTCCACGGACGCCTCATCCCTGACCAACTTTTCCTACACCTATGATCGCCTCGGCAATCTGACCAGGAAGAGCCAGGGTACTGCAACCGGCCAGCAGACGACGACGGTCGATGATGCCAGCCCGGCGATCTCGTACGAGAAACGGATCGTCAACTGGAACATAGAGAACCAGAGCCGTGCCAGCGGCGGCAGCTTTGCCCGCTCCAACACCCAGGGGGATACCGCCAGCTTCATTTTCACCGGTACGGGCGTGCAGTGGTTGGCGGTCAAAAGCAGCGACAGCGGCACTGCCCAGGTCTATCTCGATGGCGCCTACCAGCAGGACGTGGACTTGAAGTGCTCAAGCTGCGGCGGGGCCGGCAGCAACAGCGCGCTCTATCAACAGCCTGTCTGGAGCGTTTCGGGCTTGGCGAATACAGGCCATCTGGTGGAGATCATCGTCCTGCGGAGCTGCGGGCAGTGCAATGTCACGGTGGATGCCTTTGTGGTGACGGCCCCCACAGCATCACTCGCAGAGGAGAGTTCCCCGGCCGTGACCCTGACTGCGCATCTGGACGGTGCCTGGGAGACAAGGTCGAACGCCTCGGCCAGTGGCGGCGCTTATGCCGCCACCAAGGATACCGCTGCGGTCGCCACCTATCAATTCACCGGCACCGGCTTCTCCTGGCTGGCCGTGAAATCCAACGAGGGCTATCAGATCGATGTCTACTTGGACGGCCTCTACCAGGCCACGGTGAATCTCAAGATCGCCAGCGGCACCAGCGTCAGCGCGGTCTGGAGCCGAACAGACTTAGCGGCGGGACTCCATCTCGTCAAGTTCGTCGTGACTCCCGGCCAATCGAAAAATGGCAATCTATGCGGCTCCTGCACAGGTGGCTTCACGCTTGATGCGCTCGATGTGCTGCCCACGCCCGGCGGGAGCTGGGTTCGGACGGAAAACTCCGGGTTGGCCATTGATTATGGCGTCATCAACCCCAATCAATCCGGGTGGTCCACGATCAACGATCCCTCAGCGAACGGAGGCAGTTACCACCAATCCAGCAGCGGCAGCAATTCCGGAACTGAGGCAACCTATACCTTCTGGGGCTATGGCATTGCATGGATTGCGCCGAAAAATTCCACGGGGGGCCTCGCCCAGGTCTATCTGGATGGCGCGTGGCAAGCCACCGTTGATTTGTACAGTCCGACATCTCAGCCCCAACTGACGGTCTGGAGCCGAAGCGATCTGCCCATAAGCGCGCATACCCTTACCATTGTCGTGACAGGGACGAAAAACGTGGCGTCGGCCGGCACAAATGTCTATCTGGATGCCCTCCGGGTCTATTACGCCACCGGGGTCACGACGACCGAGCAAGCCTGCAATTACACCAACTCCGCCCATGTGCATGCGATCAGCGCCTGCGGGGCCGAGACCTTTACCTATGACGCGGTGGGCAATCTCACCGCTCATACTGGTGGCTCCAATGGCACCAGAAGCTTCCAATGGGATGTCCAAAACCGCCTCAGCAGCGCCACGGTGGGGGGCATCACGACCAGTTTCCTCTATGACGGCGACGGGGGCCGGGTGATGAAACTCGCCAACGGCAATCCCACCGTATACATTGGCAAGCTCTATGAATGCAATCCGGGCGGCGCCTGCACGCGTTATATTTTTGCCGGCGAGCAGCGCATTGCCATGCAGACGTCGGCCAGCGAGCTGTTTTACTACCACACTGATCACCTGGGCAGCAGCACGGTGATTACCAAAGGCTCGGGACCGAACATCGGGGCGCTCGCCCAGGCGATCACGTACGATCCCTACGGCAAGATCTTGACCAATGAAGTGATCCTCGTTAATGTGCATCACAAGTTTACGGGTCAACTTTTTGATGACAGCACGGGGCTTTCCTTTTACAATGCCCGATACTACGATCCCACCCTGGGTCGCTTCATCAGCGCGGACACCATTGTGCCGAGAGCCCTGGATCCTCAGGCCCTCAACCGGTACAGCTATGTGCGCAATAATCCGCTCAATCTCGTGGATCCCAGTGGCCATGGCTGGTTGGGTGATTTTTTCCATGACGTCTTCGGCGGCGTTTTCGATTGGTTCCGCAAGTCGGCCCATAGCATCGCTGACCGTGGACGGCAGGCACTCGACAACCATCTTGATTTCTTGCGCAGAAGCGCCGATATAATCGGCACGGTTGCGATAGTCGCGGCAACGATCGTGACGGGGATTGTCTGTCAGGTTTGCGTGCCTGTCGTCATTGGGGCGCTGATCGGCGAAGCCTTTGGGGCCGTCGGGGCCGCGATTAGCGGGGGCGACCTTTTTACTGGGGTATTAATCGGTGGATTGGCTGGTGCGGTTGGGGGCTATTTGGGCGGTCAAGCCTTTCACGCTGTGTGGCAAGGCGCGTTTCTCGATGCTCCCTTCGAGGCATTTCTCGCGGCTGGAATCGTTGGCGGAGGATCCGGCGGTTTCGTTCAAGGCATGGGATTTACCCTGGCTAATGGAGGGAGTTGGCGAGCAGCCTGGCGCGCCGGCTATCAGGGTGCAGCTTGGGGGGCTGGAATAGGGGCGGCTACTTCCTTCTTCGGCTATATCTATGCTCAGGTAGCCAAGACATTCGCCAATCCCTTACCCGGTGGTGTACTAGATGATACTATCGCTATTGGCACGAAACAATCAGGTATATTTCAGGAGGGCGGATTGATTAGCAAAATGTTGAATTTGATTCCCGGGGCCAATGCCATTGCAGGCTATCATGACCTCCTAACGTGGGTAAAAGGGATTGGCTGTCTTACTTGTGCAATGAACTATGTATCGATACCGCCGTCTATAATTACAACCTATGGGGCGATAGTATACATGGCGCCCGCCGCGCCTCTAGCCATTGACCAAGCTGAAAATAACCGCTAGGTTATGAAACTAGCGATAACCTCAGCCGACGGCGTAGAGTCTTGCTGTGGTAAGCGTGCCAATTGAAGGGGACATAGTCTATGCCAATTGATCCCAAGCGAAAATGGAGGCAGCGGAGCACCCTTCTCCTTCTCACATTAGGGCTCGGGTTTCTAGAGATCGGATGTACGATCTCTCAAAGGTATGTGATCAGCGTACCTAATGTGCAGGGTAGCGGTCTCACCTTAGCAAAGGATAGCATCACTCAAGCACAGCGCCATATTATTGAACTCCCAGGGTTGCAATTATCGGTCAAACCCTTCAATGCACGATTAGTATCAACATTCAATACAATGTTCCTGTTTATTCCGCTGCCCATTAGAACGACCTACCCCTATGCTGAGCGATTTAGCAAAATGGATCAGTCGGCCGACCCTCCTTTCCTCATAGAGCTGGCCTTCAATCCGCAGGGAGGAACTTTATCTCTTGATCTCGCCCAAACAGTCCTCTCCTTGGCTGAACGGGACTATAGACCCACGCACATGATCGTGCCATCAGAATTTACACCCATGCGTTCGTTTGGAGACCTTTATTACCAAGGACTCAACCTCTGTTCTCTTCCATATAATGTGCGATGGGAAGCCAAGCTGCAGCCCCTCCAGCCGATTCAGGTTCCGGCGGGAGAAAAAGCTTGTATCTGGCTGAGCTTTGACCTCGCCCCACCACTTCCTGAGACAGAGTTTACTGTCTCCCTCGGAGGAGTTGAAATGGCGGGAAAGTTCACACAGGTCCCTTCCATACGCTTTATAGTTCCCCCCATACGCTTTATAAAAGGCATTGCTTATTATATCGACTCAATCCCGTGACGATTCTTATCATAAGGTCCGGGAATCACCATAATACGGATTCCGGGTTCCGGGAATACCACACCGAATTCATGAATCTCTCGCTATGAAAGCGACCATGACCTGCATTGCTCGTGTCGTCGCGCCCGGCATTCCTCATCGCCGGATTTTTCCCGGTGGGGACGGCACTGTGCGCTTTCTTGCACTGGTTACGGCATTGCTTGCCCTTGGACTCCTTGTCGCCTCCTGCAACGAAGAGGACAGCGCCTTGGTGGCCATCCTCTGGGGCGAGCCGGTGCTGATCGGGCCGCTCGGGGGTGATGCCGCCGATCCTCAGATCGCCATAGACGAGGACGGCAACGCGATCGTCGTGTGGGAGCAGGACGGCGAGATTTGGGCCAACCGCTATGAGCCGGCCACCGGCTGGGGTGCGCCCGAGCGCATCGAAAGCGGCAGTCCCGATGCGCGCAAGCCTCAAATCGCCATACTGGCTTCCGGCGAGGCGATTGCGGTATGGGATCAACCCACCGGCGCCTATCCGAGCATCTGGAGCAATCGGTACGTGCCCGGCGGGGGTTGGGGCACGGCCGAGCTGCTGGAAACGGACGATACGTGGTATGCCATCGAACCTGACATCAGCGCGGCCGGCAACAGTGCCATCGCCGTTTGGTTCCAAGATACCGGCAGCCCATTCAGCATTTTTGCGAATCGCTATGTCGCCGGCGCCGGGTGGGAAGGGGCCGAGCTGATCGGGACGGACAGCACCGGCTACATGTTCTCGCCTCAGGTCGGCATGGCCGCCAATGGCCGCGCCATTGCCGTATGGAATCAAGACGATGGCCCACGGTTCAATGTCTGGGCGAATCAGTATGTGCCGGGAGTTGGCTGGGGCACGGGCGCGCCAATCGAAGACCTTCCAGAGGACGCTTTGTGGCCCGCCATCGCGGCGGATCCATCTGGAAATGGTCTTGCCATTTGGACGCGGCAGGGTCCGCCCTTTGAGGTGATCCAAAACGTCTGGACGAATTACTACGACGCGAGTATGGGCTGGGGCGCCGCCCACGGCTTAACCGATGTGTTCAATGCCTTTAACCCCAGGGTAGGAGCTGACGATAGTGGCAATGCTCTCGCCATCTGGAATCAGATTGGCCAAGGCGATTATCGGATTTATGCCAATCGGTACCTGGGTGGAATCGGCTGGGGGGCATCTGTCATCATCAATAGCGGCCATATGACCTCTCAGCCGCAGATTGCAGTCAATAAGGCGGGTGACGCGCTTGCCGTTTGGGCACAGGATCCGATCTGTTGCCTCGACACAATCTTTGCAAAGCTTGCGGTCAGCCGGTACCGCGCCGGACAGAGGTGGGACCGATCCAAACTTCCAGCCCCCAGCCAGGGAGAAGGCGTCTGGGCGCCGCAGGCGGCGTTAAATGCGAACGGCGACGCTATCGTCGTATGGGCCGAATGGGACGGCACACAACACTACATCATGGCCAGTCATTCGGAGTAGCTATCTCAGCTTGCCCGCCATGCGGCTGGATAATCTCACGCCGGCCAGCGCGCGCCAGTCGCCGGACGGCGACGGCACAAAGCCTTCGACGCGTGTTTTCAGCACCACGACGTTGTTAGGATACCATAAACTCACGTACGGGAGATCGTCGGCCACGATCCGCTGCAGCTCGCCATAGATTGCCCGCCGCTCGGCCGGATCGGCGCTCAGGCGGCCCCGCTCCGCCAGCCGGTCGACGGCCGGATTGCGATAGCCGCCGCGGTTGGAGCC
>JBFMAJ010000002.1:0-36242 GCA_040755775.1 Nitrospirota bacterium | reverse complement strand
TTTCCCGGAGTTGTCGAGGGCCCAGTTTCCGTGAATGAACCCGTACCGGATCAAGCCGGTGTCGGGATCGGCCCGCAGCAGGCCGTGCTGCCGGTGGAGCGTGTCCCTGAACGCGCTGAGGGTTTCCGTCAAGGTGTCGGCCGTATCGTTGTCGTGATGGAGGTGAATTTCCACATCGCCATGGCCCTGCCGGCACAGCGCGGCCAGTCGGTCCAGGTGCTCGGCATAATAATCCTCCGCCGGAAAAAAGAACGTATGCTGAGGAGAACGTCCCTGGGTATCGCGATGCCGTCGGGCGATGTCCGGAAACCCCCGGCACCATTCATCCACGCGGGCCCGTTCCTCATCCAGGCGGGACAGCCCCCAGTGAGGATCGCGGGGCTCGAAATGGTCCACAATACAGAAAAAGACATCTGTGGGCCGGCGCGCGTCGGCGCCCTTTCTGGCGGTCATGCGCTGCTTGATGTGGGCCGGAAGCCAGATCTGCAACTCCCGTCGGCCGACTTCAAGGAATACCCAGCCCGCCGCCAGCAGCAGCGCAACGGCCGCCACAAGGCTCAGCTCACTCAGTGACATCGGCTTCTTCCGCCGGTGTATCGGATGCGTGGGCGGCCTGCCTCTGTGCGCTCGGGACCATGAAGTTCACGGGGCGGGCGGAGTGCCGGGCGGGATGAGCTCCTGCCATTGCCGTTCATTGCGGAGCAGGGTGCGCAAATCCACGGCCGGAGGGCCGAACCGAACCATGCCGGCGAGAAACCCGCTTCCCCAGGAGACGTGCAGTGTCGCAAACACGGCCGGCAAAATCAGGGCGTACGAAAGGCGCGCCGACCAGGCGGCGCGCAGCCCTGCCACCGTTGCGACGAACGCGTACAGCACCGGTAATCCCCACCCGAGCCACGGCAACCACGCGGCTGCAGACGGGGAGACGACGATTCCCGTGACCACCCCCATGACGAACATGGGGGGGATCAGCTGCCGCGGGAGGAGTGAATCGGGGTGCACGCGGGCGGTCTTGGCTTTCCAGTACCCGTAGCGGAAATACTGGCGTGCGAGGGAGGCAAGGGAACCGCGGACAAAGTAGCGGCACCCCAGCGCCGGCGATACATAGACGCGATAGCCCCGCACGCGCAGGCGATAGTTCAGCTCGTAGTCTTCATTGACCAGCCACTCCTCGTCAAAGCCTCTCAGCTCTTCCAGAGTGGATCGGCGCCAGGCGCCGAGGTACGCGGTGTCGACAAAACGCGGCGTCGACCCGCAGCGAAAATGCGCGTTCCCGGCCCCAAACCCGCTGTTGGTGGCCAGTGCAATCGCGCGCGTGAGAAAGGTCGTGCCTTCCGCGCGCTGCATGGCGCCCACGCTGCCGGCTCCCGTGCTCAGCAGCAACCGCACGGATTCGCGCACGTACGGCGCGTCATACAGCGTGTGGGCATCCATTC
Organism: Nitrospirota bacterium; assembly: GCA_040755775.1. Classification (GTDB taxonomy): domain Bacteria; phylum Nitrospirota; class Nitrospiria; order JACQCE01; family JACQCE01; genus JBFMAJ01. The sequence goes on along the minus strand of JBFMAJ010000002.1, from coordinate 34,806 downwards.
GGACGACGATCTCGCCGCGCGCCGCGCGCCAGCCGATGTTCAACGCCGCCGGGATGACCCGACGAGGATTGTCAAGCAATCGTATATGCGGGGCCCGTTGTTGATAGCGCCGGATGATGGCGCGGCTGTTGTCTGTCGATCCACCGTCGATGATCACGACCTCGAGGCGATCCGCCGGATAGTCTTGTGCGAGGATGGAGTCCAGGCACGACGGCAGGAACCGCTCTTCATTATAGACGGGCATGATGATGGTGACCGTGGGCCGCGGGGGAATGGCTGCGATCCGCCGGGGACGCGGCGCGGCGACAAGACGCGGTTTGGGAGAGACGATGTTCTGATAAATATCCAGCACCGCCTGGGAGTGACGCTGCCAGTTGTGGGTTTTCTGCACGTCCGCACAGGCCATCCGGCCAAGGGTCGAGCGTAGTGACGCGTCAGCCAGGGCCTCGGAGAGGGCGCGCGCCAACCCGTCGACGTCACCCGGGGAGAAGAGCAGTCCGTTGACCCCGTGGGTCAATACCTCCCGGATGGGCTCATAGGACGGCGCCACGACGCACTTCCCCATGGCCATATACTCGAAAATCTTCATCGGCGAGCCGTAGGTGTTGGAATCAGGCATGACAGCCACGTCCATCAGATCGATATACCGCGCCACCTGATGGTGCGCCACCGGCGGGCAGAGCCGCACCCGCGCCTCCAGGCCGGACGACGCCATGAGCCGGCGGATCCGGCCGATCTCCGGTCCTGCGCCAACCAGCAAAAGGTGCACGTCGGGGTGAGTCGCGGCCAGGCGTGCCACCGCCTCGACCAGCAGGTGCACCCCGTGCCACGGGGCAAAGGAGCCGATGAATCCGATGACCCGTCCCCCGGGTAATCGCAGCGACGCGCGCAGCGCGGGATCGGGTTCGGATGGGTGGAACTTCGACACATCCGCGGCGTTGGAGAGCACGGTGATCTTTTCCTCAGGCACGCCGTATTGCGCAATATAGCGCTTGAACGGCTGCGAGATGGTGATGATGGCGTCGGCCGCGTGAAAAATCCGCCGCTCGAAGGCCAAGGCCAGCTTCCGCGCGTTGAGCGTCCGGACGCGCTGAAGCCCGGCGGCATCGTTGACTTCAAGAATGAGGGGAATGCCCGCGTTGTTGGCGCGCCGCACGCCGGCGATTGAAAAGAGCGCATACCGTTCATAGATCAGGTCGATGGCGTGTTGCCGCAACTCGTGACCGAGCCGCCACCACGCATACCCGTTGTAGAGCACCTCGCACAGCTCGAACAGCTGTTCAGGCGCATGACGGGAGATAAGCGACCAGGCGCCGGATTGCGCCGGTGTGAATGCGGGGTCTGCCGTCCGGCTCTGCGGCGGCTCGGTGCCGGGCGGGCCGACATACCGTACCGTGTGGCCGGACGCCCCGAGCGCGCTGGCGAGGCTGTTGATATGCACGCCTTCAACACCCCTGCCGCGCGTCCGATGGTGGTACAGAATATTCATGCGGGCACGCGCCTTGTGACGAACGGCTTGACCCGCGCCGCCAGACGCCGAAGCCATGCCGACCGGCGCACAAGCCACCGTGGAGCGATCAGCAGCGCGTAGGCCAGTCGCGCCCGCAGACCGCGGCCGATGATCACCGCGTGGTACAGCTGCCGCGCCTCATGGGTCCAGAGCCGCTTATAGGGTTCGTCGCCCCTGAGAAAGTCGTATTCCACGATCCGCCGCTCGAACGCATTTCGCAGGACATGCATGGTGAGCGCGGTGCCCGGCGACTGGTCGGCATGACGGAGGTCGTAGGCCACATTGTAAAAATACAGTTTGCCGTCGTAAAGGTAGTTGATGGTGTAGGCGACGGGTTCATCGTCGTGGAGCAGATACCATGTTTCCAGCCAGTTGCGCCGGCGAAACGCCTCGAACAGCTCGGAAAAAAACAATGTGGCGGTCGGGCCGGTGATGCGTGGATTGCCCTGGGCCATTTTCCAGCTCCGCGATTCGATCCGCACGATGGACGACAGCTGCGCGGCGACCTCCCAGTCTCGGCCCGACCGGATGCGCAGATGCGGAGAGTGCTCAACGTGTCGCTCGAGTCGGCGCAGGTTCTTCCGGTGCTTTGACGATTTTGACTGAAGGTACGCGCCCCACCCGTTCTCGCAGGAGAGCTTGGGACACACGGTGCTGGGCCTGATCGAGCACTGCCAACCCGTCTCCGGGAGGAGGTCGCGCCAGCGCGCCAGATGGGCCGAATCCTCCGCCCAATCTTCCAGGCTGATAAGATCCCACTCGTCCGCGTGCCGGGCCAGGTAGGCGATGATGGCGGGCAGCGCCTCGCGACAATGCGCGGCAATGATAAAATCCAGGTAGTCGGACCGTCCTGTTCCGATGAACTGCAGAAGACGAAACGGCCCTCGCCGTCCCAGCATGAACGGGGCGATGGCGACCAGCTCGCCCTGGCGCTCAACGCTCAGCAGATAGAGGGACTGATGACGGCCGAAGTGTTTCCACCAGGCGGCCTGCCACTCATGCGTCGCAAACGGTGTTTTCACGAGCGCCTTGTCAAGCAGCCGATCCCATGCGTCGGCCAGCCGGGTCAGCGCCTCGGGCGTGCGGTGACACGTCACGGTCAGGGGATGCTCGTTCATGCCGCCTCCATCAGACGACTCACGGTCACGCACTGCGCCCGACGGGCCGTCAGCACGTCAAGCAACGGCGGCAGCAGCTCGACTGTTTGCCGGTGGCGCTCGTGAAGCAGGACGATGTCCGACGACGATCCAAGCTGTTGGAGGATTCTCTCCAGCAACAGCTCCGAGGCCTGAGGATGATAATCCTGCGGGTCGACGGACCAGAGCACGACGGTCCGGCGATGCGTCAACGCATACCAGAGAAAGGGCAGTGTCATGATCCCTCGGGGGGGGCGGATCAGCGGCGCCGGTCGCCCGGTGTGATGATGAATGAGCCGGTCGGTCGCGGAAAACTCCCGGATCATGGACGGCAGCGTGCTCTCGTTCATCGGTTGGTGCGAAAAGCTGTGGTTGCCGATTTCATGTCCATCCCGTGCGATGAGCTCGATTAATTCCGGGTGTGTCCTGGCCTTTTCCCCCAGCACAAAAAACGTGGCCTTGACCCCGTACTGGCGCAGCACGGCCAGAATGGCGGGGGTCAACTCCGGGTCCGGCCCGTCGTCAAACGTGAGGGCGATCCGACCGGAGGCGTCACGGCCCCTCCACATGACAAACTGGAGCGGCAGAAGCCGGATGAGAAGGCATTTGAGCAACTGCTTGAGTGAACGCATGCGTCAGCGAGCCACGGAAACGGCCTGGTTGCGGTATCCGCGCGGATCGACCCGGCCGCGCTTTTCTTCCAACAACTGTTCGTAGAGCGCTTCAAAGGAGCGGCACATGCGGGGAATGCTGAAGAACTGCTGCGCCGTGGCCTGCGCCGCCCGCCCAAGCTGTTGGGCCATCACGCGGTCGGTCAGCAGGCGCGCCACGGCCCCAGCCCACTGCTCGATATCAGCGGGGGGCACCAGCCAGCCTGTTTGGCCATGGCGGATCACCTCCCGATTGGCGGTAATGTCTGACACGACAATGGGGCGCCCGGCGACCATGGCTTCCAGCAGGGCGATGGACATCCCCTCGCTATACGATGGCAGGAGGTAGACCTGCATGAGATTCAGCAGCTCGGCCACGTCATGGCGCTCCCCCAGCCACCGGACATGACCGGAGAGTTTCAGTGCATCGGCCTGAGCATGAAGGCGCGCGCGCTCCGGACCATCCCCGACCATCAGGCAGACCAGTTGCGGGTGGCGGCGCGTGAGCTGCGCGACGACGTGCAGTAATGTTGGGTAATTTTTTGCCGTCACGAGCCGGCCAATGGCCCCAATCACGGGAGCGCCGTCGGGTATGTCCAACGCGGCGCGAAGCGCGGCGCTGGCGGCATCATCGGGCGCGCACCGTCGGGTATCCACTCCATTCATAATCGGGGTAATCTTTTTCTCAGGAATATCGATAACACCGAGCAGCTGGTGCTTGACCGTCTCGGAGACCGTCAAGACTCGATCCGTGCGCCGCATGCCGTATTGAAAAGCCAATCGCCGGCGGACAGTTTTCAGATTGAAGGAGCCATGTTCGGAGTGGACATACACGGGGGTTCTGCTGAAGGTCGCGGCGAGGCAGCCATACGGAAACACCCCCATGCTGTGTGTGTGAACAATATCCACGTTCAGCCGATTAAATAAACGGGAAAGCCGAAATGGCAGAAAGTAATCCACCCCCTCCGGTTTGTTCATTACATAGACCGGTAGCCCCGGCGGTGACAATTCACGCTGAAGCGCCCCGCCGCGCTCGATACAGCAAATAGCGACCTGGTACCGTTGACGGTCGAGTCCGTTTGACAGGTTCACGACGACCTTCTCCATTCCACCAACTTCGAGCGACGGCAGCACGTGCATCAGTCGTATGGGCCTTGTCTGAGGTTGCGTAATAGCAGGCATCGTCGCTGGGGTGTGCGATTCCGTCATTGAAACAGCTCCGGGAAGACCAGGCTCGCCTGGAACGTCGGCCCTGTGGTGTCCAATCCGACGTGCTGGCGCCGTAGTGCGTACGGATTGCCGATGGCCTGGTTGGTCCCGCCGATATAGGTCACGGCGTAGCGGTACCCGGCGGCCTTGACCCGCGCGGCGAGCGCTTCACTGACACAGTGCATGGCCCCGACCGGGTAGGCGAAGACCTCGATGCGCCGGTTCAGGCGCTGTTCCAGTATTCGCTTTGAGTCCGTCAACTCGGCGTCCTGCCGGGCCGCATCGACGCGGGTGAGGACCGGATGGGTCACCGTGTGGCTGCCGATTTCAAAGCCGTCCTCGGCCATCGCTGCGACGTCCTCCCAGGTGAGCAGCTCCGCGTCGGCCGCTCCATGATCGGGATGCACTCCCGTGAGCGCGGCCAACCGGCGGATGAGGTCGACGCGCTGGTCGTCGGGAAGCTGGTGGCAGCGCCGCAGCACGGCCCGAATGATGGACGGCCGGTCCGCCATCGACGCCAACGCCCGCGCGTCGAGTCCGAACTCGGGCAACGGCGGCAGCGGCAGGGCGCACTTCCAGATGATGTTGGCCGCTTCGTCCCACCAAAATAACCGTCGATCCGTCAGATAGCCGGTCGTGATGAAAAACGTCGCCGGAATGCCGCACCGCTTGAGAATGGGCGCCACGACGGTGGCGTTATCCTTGTAGCCGTCGTCAAATGTGAGAATCACGGCATGCGGCGGAAACGGCCGGCCGGCGTCCTCGAGCTCCCGGACCTCTGCGAAGGTCATCGGGGTGCAATGCCGCTGAATGTGGCGGGCCTGCCGCTCGAAGTCATCGGCGAATGCGCTGACGACTTCCGGATCGAACGAAAACGCGCTCGGCAGGTGCGTCAACACGCGATGGTAGGCGAAAATGGTCAAGCCCCGCGAGGCGCGCCGCCTGACGAAACGCGCCACGTTCAACAATCCCGTCCCGGACAGCAGCGAGGCCGCCAGGTGCTGTTTTCCGGCCGAGAAGAGCAATGGCATCAATGGGATCATCGGTAGCTGAACACGTTCGACAGTGTGGCGCTCACCCGTTCGACACCCATGAGCCAGAGCGACCGGAGCCGTGTTTTCTCCTCTTCCGTATAGAAGTGCGCCACGCCCAGCAGCAGGGGGAAGCCGGCCAGCAGGGCGGCCTTCAGCCCCAACGCGAGCCACACGGACGACGGGGCGATCCATATCCCCGCCGCATACATCCCCGCCGCGACGGCGACCATGGTGACGATCCGACGGACTTCATAGGTGATGGGATACAGCCATTGTGCGACCCGGTGGGTTACCACCGCCAGGAAGGCGAATGACCCGACCGAGGCCACGGCCGCCCCCATCACGCCGTAGCGTTGAATCAGGAGCCAGTTGAGCAGCAGATTGACGGAGGCCGTGACGGTGATGATGACAGAGATCACGCGAGTTTTTTTCTGTAAATAAATGCCCGTTTGCGTGAGGTAGTAGAGGCCATACCAGATTTTGGCCACCACCAATAACGGCACGACATTGGCCGCCCCCCAGAATGGAGGCGCCGCGATGATCTGCAGCACTTCCTTCGCCATCATGGCCAGCCCTGTGCCGAGAAATATCATGACAAACAAAAAATAGGTCAGGACCCTGGAGTAGATCTGCGCGGCATTAGGCTGCTTCATGATCGAAAAACGGAACGGACCATAGGACCGCCAAAACGGTCCCAGGATCAGGAAGCCCAGTGCCCGGCTCAGCTTATCGCCAAGGGAGAAAAGTCCGACCTGAGTGAGGGACGAATAGTGGTTGAGAAACAAGCGGTTGGAAATTTTCATGATGAACATGCCGAATCCGCTGAAAATCAGCGGAGCCCCGTACACCAAGAGCTCCCTGGCCTTCAGATACGACCATCGAAGGCCGACTTGGCGGGTCGTATACACCAGCAACGCCAGCCACGTGACCGCGGCACTGGTGAGCCCGCTCTTGAGGACCCCCTCGACCCCCTGCTGCCGCCACACGACCCAGTAGAGATTCATGCTGAGTCCGATCAGCAGTTGGAACAGGTTGGCCGCGGTGAACAGCTTGGAATATTCGCGTGCGCGTAAATACGACATGGGAACTTCCATCGTGACTTCAAAAAACGTTGTCGCCAAGATGATCCAGAGCAGCAACTCGTACTCCGCCGTGCCGAAGGTCAGCCTGGAGATGTCATCGGCAAACACCGCGATACAGGCCAGGCCGGCCAACGTCGAGACCAGGCTGACCCACAAGCCGGTGCTGATGACTTCCATGCGCTGCTCCGGGTGGTCGTATTCAAAATAAAAGCGCAGCGTGGCCTGGCTCAGTCCGAGCGCCAGGAAGGTGCTGGCGACCGCGCTCGTCAAGAGCAACAATTCCAACAGACCGTAATCCTCCGGCATGAGATAACGGGTGTAAATCGGCAGCATCAGAAAGCCGAGCGATTTATTCAGCACGCTACCGATGCCGTAAATGACGGAATGTTTGGACAGGCGCTGAAGATCACGATACATGGAGACCCCGAACGGCAGCGACCTGCGCCAGCACCCGACGAACATTCCGCTCAACCCAGTCATGGTGCGTCTCTATCCATGAGCTGTATACAGACTCCAGTTGGCATTTCTTTGACACCTGAACGATCCAGTACAATATGCGCAGTGCTCGTTCCACATCCGGAGAAAGCCCAAATCCGGTGACCGCGTCCTGGTAGACGGCCTCCTCTTGTACGGTCATGGTGCCTGAAACGATACGAGCCACCTTGTCGTGGAGCTCAAGCTCATCGCTGGCCGTCTGGTACGACGATAAAAAATTAAGCAGGTCAAAGAGCGGCCAATCGAGCGGCTGTGATTGATCCCAATCAAACAGGCCGGTGAGGCGCTGCGGGTGCGGCGTGACCATGGTGTTGGAACGCTTGAAATCGCCATGTGAACGGACGAGCGGGAGTGTCACGCCCCGCAAGGTCTGGGCAACAAAGGTTTCCAACTCCCCGAGCTGTTGTCGCTCATAATCGGAGCGGAGAAGCGCACGGACGCGGTGGAAGGGCCGGTGGATCCGCTCGGTCATCAGCTCTGGCCCCATGGGTGTCCATGTCGTGGTGGCGGCGGCAAGTCGATGTAACAGTGCCGCGGCATCGGTGAGCAGGGCTGATGCATCAATGCCCGAATGCTGGCCGGGCACACCGGCAAGCCTAGACTCCACGTAATAGGGATGCGCGCCTAGCGCGCCGCGAGCCACGGGAAGCGGCAGGCTCACCCCGAGGTCTGCAATCTCAGCGGCCACGGTCTCTAGGGCCTGGTAATTTCGCTCCAGCCGTTGCTGGGCCGGTAAGGCCAGCGGAAGCTTGAGAATATAGCCGTGGTTCCGCTTCTGTGCGGTGGCGAGCTCGACGAGTAAGATGCGTGTTCGAGAGACGACCACACGTGCAATGCCGAGCGGCCCGATGGTCTCCTGCCGCTGCGGGTCGACGGTGCGCTCTAGCTGATCAACCACCTGCTCGACGGTGCTGCGGCGGCGGTGCTGTTTGGATGCGACGACACCGTATTCAGGGGCGAGATAGGGATACCACCGGCTGGTGACCAGCGAGCGAAGCAGACGAGTCTTGACCGTGCGGCCGTTGAGCTCGGGGACCGCCGGCCATCCGTGTTGCCGGCCGATTGATGACGCGTGCGCGGCGGTCGGCCACGGCACATACCACTCCACGGTCTGAAAGCCTTGTTCCCGCAATTGGCGGCGGACGCCGATCGGCCGAAACGGGCCTGCCTGCGCAACCCGGTCGGGCCGCCGCGGGGCGCGCGCCCAGCGGTGCGGCCATCCGGCGTCGAGCGGGAAATAGATCTCGCCGTGGGACGACAGCACGCGGTGGAGTTCGGCGAGAAGGGCGGGTCCCACCTCGCCGGTCTGCACCCAGACAAAGTCGCACATGCCCGCGGAGAGCGGCAGCGGGCGGGTGTCGTCGGCAATCATCAGGTGGAGGTTGGGAACTCCCCGATGACGTTGCGCCTCCCGGAGCAACGCCAGCCGGGCCGGGTCGGGATCCATGACATACACGACGCGAACTTGCTGAGCGATGTTCATCGGGACCAGTCCTGATCCGGCGCCGACAAAGAGGCCGACCGAAGATGGATCGAGGGCCAGGAAGCATTTCCAGGCGGCCTGCCGCTCATCATACAGGGCCTTGCGGAGCTCCGACCGATGCGAGGAGTCAAGCTCGTGCATCACGCCGTTAATGGCCTGCGGCAGAGGCATGGCGGCGCAGCGCTCGACGATGCGCGAGACCGCGCTGCTCATGACGACCCGCCGAGGAATGATCGGACGGCCGGGGAGCGATCAGGGTACGCGAGTGTCGGCTTGGGGTCCGCGGCGGACTGTTGCGGCATGATCGCCGCATCGGCAACCTGGCGAAGCGCCGCCGCGATTCCGATAAACGAGAAGAGCAACCAACTATAGGCTTGGCTGAGGAACACGGCGCCGACCAGGAAGGCGACGAAACCCGCTTCGAGGCCTTTGGCGTACAGTTCCAGGTCGGCTACTTCCGGGTGGTTCCGTGCCAAGCTTCCCACTCTGTAGAGCTCTTTGAAGGTCCAGGCAATGAGCAGAACCCAGAATGTCAACCCGAACAGCCCGGTCTCCGCCGCCACCTGGAAATAGGCGCTGTGGGCGGCGCGGACGTGGTGCTGCAGAAACTGGTCCTTCCCGACGCCCAGGAGCGGGTGATCGAGAAACATCTGCTGACCGGCCTCCCACGCGGCAATGCGCTGTACGGCCGACTGCCCGGGATTGTTGTATTCGATCGACTCCACGCGGGCCCAGAAGCTCGACGGAATATACGGATCCAGCACGCCCAGCAACAACACCAGCAAAATGAACGCGGTGGCCCGCCGACGGTCACGGACGAATATGACCGGGACGGCGGCCAGGACCGCCACAAACGCGCCGCGGGAGAGCGTCGTGGTCGTGGCGTAGGCGATGCTTAAGAAGGAGAACGCCGCCAGTCCCCTGACCCAGAGGGTGCGCGCCTGGCTGATGACGTAATAGGCCACGGGCAGCATCAGGATATAGGCCAGGGCTAGGTCGTTCGGGTCGGCGAAAATCCCAAAATATTGAGTCCGGTCCTTATAGAGATATTCGGAATTGTCTAGAATCGACGTTTGATACGTAATCCAGACGGCCAGTGACGTGGTCAGGAGCAGCCAGCACCAGATGTAAGCCTTGGCGGCATGCTTAGTTGTCACAATATTGATGATCAACCACACGAAGAAGGCCTTGGAGAGCAAGTCCGGGATGGCGGCCTTGATCACGTCCATGGAGAGATGGGCCAACGACAGCGTCGATGCCAGCAGAAACCCCGCCAGCAGAAAGATCTGCGACGGCAATGAGACGGACTGCTGGCGTTGGATCAACCAGCCGGCCAGCGTGACGACCCCGATCATATTGAGTGAAAAGGGACCCATCAACTCCGGGGCGATGTCCTGAATGCGCAAGTAGATGAGCGACAAAAACGCCAGGAGCCCGACCAGTGGGTGGAAGAGCGCGATCATGAGCGCGGCGGCAATGAGCCCCATTACGGAGAAGCTCACGGCGCGGCTCCGCGCAGTGCGTGCTCGAGCAGCAACGCATCGATGAAAAATTTGACGGCCCAGTTGAGAATTTCATAGCTTCCATACGGGCCGTTGATCGGCCGGGCTCCGGTGATCCCGCCATACAGATTCGGGTTGTTCGTTTTGAGAATCTGCACCGACTTGAGATACTGCGTCGCCTGGTTCAGGGCAACGAGGTAGCGCATCTGGCCCGTGAGTTGATAGAGGCGTCCCCAGATGATGGCCATCTGGGCGTTGCCCGTCAGACAACTCCATGACACCGCAGGTTGCCAGCGGGCGTTGTAGCGGCCGGCCAGGCTGCCGTCGGCCCGCTGGTTGACCAGGAGCGCGTCGGCGGCCTTCTGGGCGCTGGCGATGAATCGTTCATCTTTGACGAGAACGCCGGCTTCGAGAATGCCGCGGATGCAATAGGCGATCGTGTGGACCAGCGGCTGCGACGGGTCGCTCAGGCAGTTGGAGTGAAACCAGCCGTTGCCGCGTTGCTGGGTCAGCGCGAATTCGATGTTGCGGAGCGCCGCCGTCCGGTACGATGAGTCTTCGAGCACGGTTGAGAGCAGGAGCAACGCCCACGCGGTTCGCGTGTTGTACGTGTAGAACGCCATATCGGGATTGGTGAAGGCGGAAAGGTGGCGTCGCCATGCCCCATCGGCGTCCTGGTGCGCGAGGAGAAAATCGGCCGCGCGCACAGCCGCGCCGAGGTATTTTTCTTTCAACGTTTCCTGATATGTTCGGAGCCAGCCGAAAATAACCTGTCCGGTATTAAAGATCGCCGGCGAGGGGGGCTGATCGATCGTCCCGCCCTGCACGGCGCCGCTCGCCAGCTGAATGTCACACTCCCAGTCGGCCATCCGGACGGCGCGGTCGAAGAGCCGCTGGTCGCCGGTGGCCCTGGCGTAGTCGAAGACCGTGGGAATAATGTACCCGGTCGTCTCGGGGTAGGAGGCGATCCATCCTTTTTTGCGGAAGTAGGGCTTGTAGACGAGCGCGTAACTTCGCGCCACACCGCCGTCGTCGAAGGCGTCCTGCGCCCGACAAAGCCACTGCATGGCCGCGCGAAGATGGTCCCCCGTGTCGGCCCCTTTGCCGCTCGTCCACGGCAACGAGAGCTCGAGCAGGTCGTGATCGAAACACGACCGGTAGTATTTCAGCCGCTCCTGCACGCCGTGCAACGTGATCATGTCAGCGGGACCTCCAAGCGCCTCGACGTCCCGCCCGACCGGAGGAGCGCTTTCGCCGACTGCAGGAGCCAGCGGGTCCGCAATCCCGAGCCTTCGGTGGTACAGTCGGCCAGGGCGAGCTCCCGCCCGCCAAATCCCGCCTTGAATCGGTAGAGTCCGTGCGAAGGCGATTGGGGGTCGGCGGCATCCGCGGGCACGCCGCCAAGATTGAAGCGATCGCAGCCGCGTGTGCGGTATTGGAGAAACGCTTCCCAGAACAGAAGCGCCGGGGCGTTCATGCGGAAGCCCTCATCACTGCTGCCGCCGTGCACGTAGAGCGCCTGCCCGCCGTACAGGGCGATGAATGCGGCGGAGACCGGCGTGCCGCGGTGGAGCATGAGGCAGAGCCGGCCGAGGTTCCGTCCAAAGTAACGCCGCCCCTTCTCTTCGTAGTAGAGATCATCGAGCATGCCGATCTCTTCACCGCGGCTGCGACGGCGTTCGCGCGAGGCAACTTGTAGGGCGCGAAACTGCCGCAAGGCCTCCATGGAATCGGCCTCCACCAGAGTCAGTCCGAGTCGGCCGGCTTTCTTGATCTTGCGTCGGTGGTGCGCGCTCAGCGCCTGCCACAATGCATCGGGCGAGCGCGTGAGATCGACGGCAAACTCAATGCGCGGCGACAGCGACAGCCCCAGCCGCTCAAGCCCGGCCACCGGGCCAGTAGCGAGATAGGAGTGAATCGAGAGCGCGCGATGGCCCGTCAGGCTCGCGTGGCGGGCGAGGTCGGCCATCATCTGGAGCGCGAGGTCGGCCCTGTCGCCGGCGGCGGGATAGGTTTCAAAATCGAGCCGTCGTGAAAATCGACCGATGACGGGGCGAGGCGACCGGCTGGCGATGCCGACGGCCGCGCCGACGCACCTCGCCTGCTCGTCCTCCCAGTGGAAATAGATCGGATGCTTGTGCGCGGTCCGGCATGATTCGGCCCAGGCGGCGCTGTGATAGAGATTGCCATTGAGCCGCGTGAGCCACGCTGACCAATCGGGGCCAGGATGATTGGAGACCGTGAGTTGGATCATGGGCTTCACTAGCGGTGGCCGTGGGGGTCGCTTAGGAGAAGGGAGTTCCAGTCCGGTGCGCGGCGGCTGGTAGAGCTCGTTGAGCCGTTCCGACAACGATTGGGCTATCCGTGCGGCCTCGAATCGATCAAGCCCGCGTGCCCCGAGACTGCGGTTTGTGCGATGCGAAAAATCCGCGTACGCATTAGCGATGTAGCTCTTGATGCCGCTGATATTCGACGGCTCGAACGCCGCGCCGGTGTTGGTCTCTCTCAACACCTGCTCCGTCACGCCAGGACCGGCGATGGCAAGAATTGGCACCCCCAAGCCCATATAATCGTAGATTTTCGCCGGCAGCTGATACGGCTGATTGGGTGCAAAGAGTAGCGCCACATGACTGCGCGCGATGAACTCCAGGGCCGCAGTGTAGGGCACGGTCGGGACAGCCTCGACCACCGCCGCTAGCCCGTACCCCGTGGTGACGTCGGATATCGGCTGGCCTCCGATATCGGCGCAGTCCCCGACGAGCATGATCCGGAGGCGGTCAAGCGAAACTTTCCCCTCTGCGGCTAGTTCGCGGACTGCTTGAAAAATTGGCTGGGGTGAGCGCCCATAATAGAGCGACCCCGCGTAGGTCAGCGTAAACATTTCGCGCTTTGCACGCTGGCGGTAGGATGTGTAGCGCGTCCAATCAATGGCATTCGGGATATAGAGATTGTCATGACGCCGATCAGGGGGCTGTGCGCCATGGAGCAATTCAGCAAGCGGCGCGGTATTGGCGGTGACCAGGTGAGCATGACGCAGAACGAGCCGTTCGAGCCGGCGCTCGAGCGCGAGCGAAAGGGCGGACGTCTCGAACAAGCTCTTGCTCCCCCCAGTCATCCAGGGATCACGAAAGTCCGCGATCCACTTGATACCCGTGCACAACGTGAGCAGAAGGCCGATGAGGTGGCTGGAATTCGGCGGCGAGGTGGTCATGACGCAGTCATAGCGGCGCATCCGGCACAGTTTGAGCGCTGTAAGAGTGGCCGGAATCACCCAGCTACGGTAGCCGTCCGGCAGAGAGAGCAGTGACAAAATATATCGTCGGAGCCTGGCCCCGATCGACTCTTTTGGCGTCCGCGTCGCCGAGGCAGATGGTCGCGCCCGACCGTGTCGTGAAATGTCAAGACGGGACGTCAGGGCGCGTTTGACAGACGCGTAGAGATCGAGGAGGGTGGGCCATTTCGACGCTCGATGCACTGGGATGTTGTCGAGCCCGCGCAGGCGCTCGGGGTCCTGGTTTTCCACATGACGCGTCGCGATCGTCAGCACTTCCACCTGCCAGCCGTGCTCAGGCAAATGGGTGGCTAGGTGCACGGTCCGCAAGCCCCCGACTTCTGAGCTCGGAGGGAAATGGTAGGACACCAACAGCATCACGCGGTTCGCCGATACGTGAGGGGCGTAAGTCGGCCTCGCCGCCCGAGGGATGGAAGCGGCTGGCGTCATAATCTCCCCCGTGCGGCGCGATGTGGAGTCAACGCCCGCTCGACCGTTCGGAGGATGGGGAGCCGCTGGAGCGCCTTGCGGCCGAACAGAACGGCCAATTCGCGAAACAGCTCGCGGAGTTCCTGGAGGGCGGGTTTCGGGTCAGTGGGGACTTCCACGTAATGGCGTAGTCGGGGTCTGACGAAATCAACAAGCCAGCCCCAAAATATCCGTGGTTTGGATGGCAAAGTATCGCCGGAGCGGGGTGTTTCGTCCAGAAGATATTGCCACACGGAGATCGTATCACCGCGGAGCCAACGGGTTGGCTGCGAAAGCCGATATCGGTCGATAGGTGCGACCGGTTGTCCCGAAAAGTAGCAGTACTGCTGCCAGGGGTAATCGATGCCGGAATAGACTGCGCTGCCGACCGACGCCGGCAGACGAACGGAAACCTCCAGGAACCGGTATCGACCGTCAGCGTCGGGGCCTTTAAACTGGGCCTGGGCGCAGCCTTCCATGCGCATGGCAGCGAAGATTCGGCCGGAGTATTCCGCCAGCAGGGGATCAACCGGACGGCTTTGCATCCGGGTGCCCACTCCGCCGGTCAGCGGCAGCATTCTGACGGCGTCATCCTGAAACCACGAGTGCGCGCGCTGCGGTTCCATGAAGCACACCACTTGCGTGTGGCCGCCGTACGCGTATTCCTGCATCATGGGAAAGACGCCGTCGGCGCAGTCTTCGAGAATGCTGTGGAGCTGTGTGCGGTTGTGCGCATAACGGATTTTAAAATCAAACTTCCCGCCGATGCGGCTGTCATTGGCACGGCCGCGGGGCTTGAAGATCACGGGATAGCCCCATTGCGCGGCGGTTGCGTCGGCCTCCTCTATTCCTCGGGGGTATAACGTTTTGGTGATGGGCACGCCAACCTGTTCGGCAATGGCCAGAGTGCGCTGTTTGTCGACGCCGGCTCGAATCGCCGAGGAAGGCGGCGCCAGCAACTTCGAAATGGCATCCACCTCATCGCGGCGCTCATCGAGCGCGATGAGGCTTGTTTCGGTCACCGGAAAAATGTACGGGATGCGGTGTCGTTGAGCCAACCCGAGCACTTCATCGACAAACAGTTTATTGTGGTGCTCGGGGGATGCCGTCAGCGCATGGCGGTGAATGTACTTGGAATAAAAACCCAAGCTGCGCGGACGGTCTCCCGTGACAAACAGACGAAGGCCACGGCGGCCCAATGATCGAATCACCACGAGCCCTTGGCGGGACTCGGCTCCGGTGACGAGCACATCACACATCAGCGAGTCTGCCTTCCCTGCAGTTGGAGACCAGTCGACCGGACGCGGTTGATGGATCCGCATCCGCGCGAGTATGCGGCTTCCCGCGCTCCGATTCGGCGCTGAGACCGAGCAGCACGCGTGCGGCTTGCAGTGCGGCTTGAGGAAAACGCTCGCGCTGACTGTCGTAATGGTGATGCATCCCCGGCGTGGTGTTGACTTCATTGATAACGCCCCCCGTCTGCTCAAGCGGCGAGGATGGATCCAGCAGGATGAAGTCAACGCCGAGCAGATTCGATCCGATGATCCCGGCCGCCTGTTCAGCCGCGAGCCGTACGGCGGGGCAGATATGATCGGTGACGTCCTCCGAGTACACCGTCCGCACCTCAGCGGTCTGACCGGCACCGTGAACCGTTCCGACGCTCTTGACGAGGAGTGTGCGCCCCGCCTCCGGTACCGAGGCCAGTGTAAGGCCCTGCGCGTTCAGGGTGAGCGCGCTGTCGCGGTCCGCGAAGAGGCCTGGGACGCCAGCGGCTAGGCGGCGGGCACTCTCCGCATCGAGGAGCTGCGCAATGGTCGATGCCCCGTCACCCAGGAGGCGGATGCCCCGTCTGCAGACGGCGTGGACCACCGTGCCGTTGAGCACCAATACACGGTAGCACTCACCGGCAATCATTTGCTCAATAAGGATGTCACGGTCGTAGAGCGAGGCGAGGACGGCTGCGCGACGGACCTCCGCGGCCGTCTGCAAGTGCGTCGAGACCCCGACGCCGGAAGAGGTGCCGTTGGCGGGTTTTACCGCACACCCTTCCGGATGTCGCGCCAGGAAATCATACGCCGCGGGCAAGGCATCCAGGTCGAACACTCGATGCTCCGGAACTCGAAGGTTGTGCTCACGAAGCAGCTGATAGACGATCGGCTTCATTCCTGCCAACTCAAGGATGACCGGATTATCAAACTCCATGATGTCATTTGCGATGCGCGTTGACCGGCCGCCAAGCTTTAGTTCCCAGAGGTTATCCGCGAGCATCACGAACTGGGCGCCCAGGGCGTCAGCCACGGCCTGCCACATTCGGCGATATTCTGCCACCCGATGATGGACGTACACTTGTCGCGCTCCCCGCAAGCGTGACTGGAGCAATTTCTTCACTCGAGTGGTCCACCGCAGCAGTGTAACGGCCAAGGTCATGGGTTACTCCACCCCTGCGCCGACAGCCGCACCGGCAAAGTCAACACACTGCAATGACGCGCACGGGTAGACCATGACACGGAGGTTTTGTTTGGCCGATTGCTCTCGCTCGATGGCGGTGATGATGCGTTGCCAATCGGTGGTTTGATGAATCCCCGGAAGTCGCGGCAACACCGCATTGGACCCTTCGGGTCGATAGAGCCAAATCGGACGTGGTGCCATGGCGCGGGTGGCGCCAGTGACAGATGGCTGTGGCCGCGGTGCGGCGCTGGCGAAGAGTCGTTTGACGATTTTTCCTGGCAGCGCGGAAGGGCGGCTGATCAGCGCTCGAGCGTAGAGCTCCTTGACGCGAAGATAGCGGGCGCTCTTCCCCTGTGGAAACAGGCCGTGTCGGCCGATCCCCTCATGATGTGATCCAATCACGATGCGGGTGGCCGCCACCGGCGCGCCATAGATGACCTTCATGCCTTTGCGCATGAAGGTGTAGGAGACGTCCGAGGGGTAGGTATTGGCGATGACAACGTCAGCGTCAGTCGGCGGCGGGGCGGTATATCTGGATTTCGAAAATGCCGCCGCTTCGGCATAATAGGTATAGTGATCACCGCAGGTCAGGTTCACAACCTCTTGTCTGGCGTTAATGTGCAGGGTATAGATCGTGTTGAGACGAATCATCCGGCAGATTTCTGTGATGTCTCGACGGAAATCATTGTCGATGTTGTAGCTGCCGCCGACGCCTTCATGCGTGTAGTGCATGTGCGTAATTGTCCGGCGGCCCAGCACGCCGAGCGCCAGTTTTGCTCCGCCGCCGAATCCTGTCGTGTCCTGCGGGTAGATGCCGCTGATCCCCACCGCCAGGTCGCACTGCAAGAGCGCGCGATTGACGGCCACCGGTGTGCCAAACGAGGTTCGGCCGATCGTTGACGTGTGCCGACGGTCATGGTGAATCTGAACGTGGCAGCGCTGTGTGGCGTCAGGGCCGAGCTTTCGCGCCAGCGCGGCCGCGTGTTGCGGGCCGTGCGTCCCGGTGGCCACCAGCACGGTGACGCGGTCGGGAGCGATGCCGGCGGCGTAAAACTCTTCAAGCACATGGGGAAAAATGGCGGAAACGGGCGTGGGTCGGGAGAGGTCATCGACGATGACGATAGGCCGTCGTGCCGTTCGGGCCAGTTCACGCAATGGGGGCTGTCCGGTGGGATGATGCATCCGCTCACGTATCTGCTCATCCGTGAGCGGCGGCGGTGTGGCCGGCCAGTGGGCCGTCACCTCCCATGCGTCTGGAAACGTGACAGTAAACGGCCGATCATGGTACCAGACCCCGGTTCTCATCTCGAGCTCCATCGGCTTATCTGATCGATTGGGAGGCCGTATCAACGGACGGCTTGCGGGCTGTCGAGTCGACGTGATAGGGGAAGTGCCGTTTGAGTCTGTTGATCGGTGCTTCAAAATAGTTCCACGACAGCGTCGCCGCTCCCACGGACAGCGCAGAGTACAGCGAAAAAACCACCAGCGGGTGAATATCCTCAACCGGCAGTCCCATTCGTTCAACCAGCGCGGCCAATGGTTTGGACAACAAGTAGAGTCCGAAGCTGATTTTGCCAATATACATGACGGGGCGCGCTGACAGCACGAAGCCCACGGCTCCGCGGAAACCATGCGCCGCTTTGATAACGATCCAGCCAAGGAATAGGGTTTTCGCGCTCATGAACAGCGCCATGCGTTCCAACGGGGCCTCACTGTTGAGGCGAAGGACCAACCCGGCTCCCAATAGCAGCAGGCTCAACGGGCCCAGCCATGCGACGACACGGCTGTTCGCGATACGCTCCACCCCTGCCAGGTGGGAGAAATAGGCCAGCAGCCCGCCGAACGCCAGGGTATCGAGGCAGGAAAGCGTGAAAAATCTGATGGCCCGCTCGTGGTAACCGACCAGGGCCATCATAATTTTCGTCAACGGTCCGATGAGCACGGCCCCAATAAGCACCGGCAGGAGATAACGCCGAGGCGTGAGCAGAATGACCCATGGCCAGACAAGGTAGAATTGCTCTTCGACGGCCAGTGACCAAAAATGGGACATGGGACCGCCCCACGTCGGTTCGACAAACGTCCGATAAAAATTCAGCGTGAATGTCCACAGCCAAGGGCTGAGCCAGTTCGTCGGATCCTGCGCGGCCACCATATAAAGGAGCAGCACTCCGAAATACAGGGGCCAGATTCTCAGGGTCCGACGAATGTAGAATTGTTTGGCGGTGGTCAAGACGCTTTGGCCGGCCTCGTCAACGTAACGGCGACAGGTGAGCAAAATGCCGGTGATCAGAAAGCCGCTGAGCACGAAGAACAAATCCACGCCTGACTCACCCCATGCCACCCCCAATCGGTAGGCGCCGGGGAGCCAGTGGTCTGCAAACACCGCGAGCACGGCGATGGCACGGAGGCCGTCCAGTTGGGCCATGTGACGGAGAATGCCGTCCTGCCTGAGCTGATCAGTGTGTGTCACCGGACCCCTTCGTCCGTGACAGCCCCGCGTGTTTCAGCGACCACGTCAGCATCTTTTTCATGAAGCCGGCCGCCATGACCAGGAATGGAACGGGATCCTTCCAGGAAAACCAGGCCGCTTCCTCGACGCCGCGAAATGATCGCAGCCACTGCCCGGGGGTCAACGTGCCCTCACGCCAATAGTGATAGCTTGAAATGGCGTCGAAATCCTCGATGAGCCACCGCCGCCCCTCTCTGGGTCGACCGGAGCAGACCGGTTGCCCCGTGAGGTCGAGGTAAAGGGCTTTCACCACGTCACAATCGTCCTCCGTGACAAAGAGCCGGTAGGCTTGACCGACACGCGGGTTGATATCCAGCACCTTGTACTGTCCGTCGCGAGCGTCGAATCGATAGCCGATGTCCAGAATGCCGCGATATCCGACGGCTTTCATCAGTTCCGTCGTGAGTTTGGCCACGTCGGGATACCACCGGCATTCCCCCAGCGACGCGCACCCGGTGTGGATGCGAAACTGACGCAGCTTGCGCCCGGTCATGCCGAGCACGCACTCCGATTGGTGATTAAAGTAGCCGTTGAAGATGTAAATCTGATCGTCGCCGCCCGGGATGTATTCCTGGAGCATCAGGTTCGGGACTTCGGGGTCCTCCATCCTGCGGTAGTGGCTGATGAGTTCCTCGGGGGAGCGCACGATGACCATCTTTTTGTGGTTGCGCGACTGCAAGCGATTGCCGTAGATGCCCTTGAGCATGACGGGGTAGGTGGCCTGCGCCGCGTACGACCGCACCTCATCGAGAGTCGATGGGAAGATGGTGTGGGGTGTCGGGATCCCATGCCGTCGCGCCAGGCCGTACATCTCCTTCTTGCTGGCCAGTTGTGTCACGATCTTCGCCGGGACTTTGGGGAAGAGAAATGGGCCGTCCAGCGCGGCGGCGTGCTCGGCGACAAACTCCGATGTTTCGTCCGATGTGGGGATCAGCAGGGCCGGCTGCCCGAGTCGCCGCCCCACGCGAAGGAGCTGCTCGAGAAACTCCGGCTTGCGGTCCTGCGCCAGCCGGAGGGAGACGCCGGCGCGGCAATAGCGGGAGAGCCGTCCCGGCGCCCAACGGTCGGCATCGATCCCGACAAGCGAAATGCCGTGCGGCCCGAGGCTGCGCATGATCGCCAGGCCGCCCAGCAGGCATTCGATGACGACGACCGGTGTGCTGGTCTTCGGGATCCTCATCGGCCGGTGTTCCGTGACGATGTGATGGTCGACCCGGCCGTGATGAGCTCGCCCGCCTTGAGCATCGGGACGATGTCGAGGTCGTCAATATGCTTCAGAATAAAATCAAGATCCTCCCGCTGGCCGGTCCGTTCCAGGTAGTCGGCGCTCCTTCCCCACCGCACGGCGTCGGGGCTGGCGCCGTGCCATTGCGTCATGCAGGCAAGCGTCTGCTCGGATCCGACCCCATACCCGCGCTGGAGTAATTTTTCGGCAATCCACGCGCATCCCATTTGATCTTCCCGCCGGAACTGTCCGCGCGTGCCGGCGCCGAGCAGGGCGATCCGCTCATACTGTCCGTCAAGCAGGCGGGCGACCGCGGACAGGTTGCGAAAACAGGCGACAAAGACGGCGTCGCACCCGGCGGCATTGAGCAGCAGCTGGATGCCGGACGACGAGACGAGCACAATGGGCCGGTCCGTGTCCCGCCGCGCCGAGAGCTGAGCGGGACTGTTGGTCATGTCAAAGCCATACGGCATATGTCCGCCGAGTTCCCCGACCAACAGCGGATTCGTGAGCCTGGAGGCGATGGCCTGCGCATCGTCAGTGCTCTTTGCCGGAAACACCCGTCGGCCCTGATGCGCCGCCGTGACCGCCGTGGTCGTGGCGCGGATGACATCCACGACCACGACCGCGTACCCGGCGCCATAACGCTGCGCGCTTTCCGGAAAGCAATCGATGACAACGTGTCCCGGCATCGGCCCTACCCGTTCGCCTTTCGGGCGGCAGGCCCCCGCGGCCGCAGGTGTTGGTGTCGAAAGGCGTCGGAGTGCAGGCCTCGCCGGTAGATCTCGACCCGAAGCAGCTCCTCGAGACGCACATTGCCGAGCTGAACATCGGGGCCGAAGTGGGTGAGCAGGGCAAACTGACTGGCTTTGTTCGGGGCCTCAAACACCGTGGCCTCCATGCCATAAGCCCGTGCCAGCCGCTCCGCAAAGCGTCCGTTGAACTCGCCGCGGGCGTTGAACAACCCGACGTCGTTGGCGCTTTCCCTCGCTTCCACCACGATCTTCACGGCCCCGGCATCCAGCCATCGCCGGCCCTGGTCCACCAGCTGCTGCACGGTTTCGTCCGTGAAGGCTCCGGCGTGCTTGTCCCCGATCTCAAACTGCACTTCCAAGCCCCGCGACCGCGCCATGCGAACGACCTCCGCCGGTTCGAGCTGTTGCTCGGTGAAACCCGCCCCGGCCTCCACGCGGGTCACGCCGAGCTTGGCGCACAGGTCGAGATACTGCGGGAGGGCCCCAAGCGCCGAGGCGATTTCATACGGCCCTCCTCCGGTGCAGACGGGCACACGGCATCGCTGAGCCGCCGAGATTTTGCGTCGCGTGGCCTCCTCGTTCGCCACTTGCCAGCAGGCCATGGACAGCTTGAGCGCTGACATCAGGTGCGCGCTTTGCGCCAAGTGATGTTCCACCGTCAGCGGGTCGTATCCCGGATCGAAAGGGCTGGTTCGCGGCGGAAGCGCCGCGACGCCGATATACGACAGGTACTCCCATGTCTGTGAACCGAGACCATTCGATGGCTGAGTCGGTGTGTCCATCTGTCCCTCAATCGTGCGTGTGATATGCATTGCGCGTGGGGCTTCGGTGTGGCGTCGACGCTTCGTCATTCATGCCGCCGTCAAGATATTGACGATGCGATCCGCCGCCAACCCGTCCCAGCGGTCCGGGATTCGCGGCGGCCGGCCGCCCCCATACGTGCCGGCCGTCCAGTCCCATTGCAGCGCGGCCATGGCGGCCTCGATGATTTTTTCCGGAGTGGTGCCCGCCAGCATGTTCGTGCCATCCGTGATCGTGACGGGTCGCTCGGTCTCCTCCCTCAACGTGACACACGGAACGCCCAGCGCGGTGGTTTCCTCCTGAATGCCGCCCGAATCGGTCAGGACCAGCCGTGCATGAGACATGAGGCAGAGAAAATCGAGATAGCCCAGCGGGGATGTGGCGTAGAGGCCGGGGCGATTGAACGGCGGCTGCGCATCGGTGCGGACGTAGTGCGACAGGCCGTGCGCCTTCAGCATCTTTTTCGTCCGTGGGTGGAGCGGGAAAATGAGCGGGATCTCCCGCGCCACGGTCGTCAGGGCCTGCAGCACGCGCGAAAGCGTGTCCCGGTCGTCCACATTGGACGGCCGGTGGAGGGTGACGACCCCGTAGCGGGTCAGCGAGGCGCCGGATGCGTGCGGCGCGGAGGCGGTCAATCCGAAATCCCGCAGCACGGTTGACGCATTGGCGCGATCCCGGTGACGGAGCAGCGTATCGATCATGACGTTGCCGACGAAGAAGATTTTCTCTTTGGCGACTCCCTCGGCACGGAGGTGGCGCTCGGCGCTGGGCTCGGTTGTAAACAGAAAGCTTGAAATGGCGTCCGTGAGGACCCGGTTGATCTCCTCCGGCATGGCCCGGTTGAAGCTCCGCAGCCCGGCCTCAATATGCGCCACCGGAATCTGCAGTTTCGCGCCCACCAGCGCGCAGGCAATGGTTGAGTTCACGTCGCCGACCACGACGATGTGCGTGGGGGCTTCTCGCAGGCAGACCGGTTCGAACCGGCGCATGATTTCTGCTGTTTGCACGGCGTGAGAGCCGGATCCGACGTCAAGATTGACATCGGGTCTCGGCAGCTGCAACTGCGTGAAGAACAACTGGGACAGGGATTCATCGTAATGCTGGCCCGTATGGATCAATTGCTGTTCCACGGGATGACGGGCGGATTCGTTGTAGCGGCGGAACGCCTCGATCACGGGCGCCACTTTCATGAAGTTCGGCCGTGCGCCGGCGATGTGAAGAATTTTTTTTGTTGATGCAGACATCATGGAGCGCCACGCCCGGCTGTCCGCTGGGTCAGCGTGCCCCCTTTCCCAGCAGTACGATCTTGACGGTTTCAAGCAAGACGAGCAGATCGAGTCCGAGAGAAAGATTCTTGATGTAATACAGATCGAGATGCATCTTCTCGATGGCATCCTCGATGGAGGAGCCGTAACGATAGCGCACCTGCGCCCATCCGGTGATCCCGGGTTTCACGGTGTGCCGAAGATTGTAGTAGGGGATTTTCTCGCTGAGCATCGCCACGAACTCGGGCCGCTCGGGTCTGGGCCCCACAAACGTCATCTCGCCGCGGAGCACGTTGATCATTTGCGGCAGCTCGTCCAGCCGGAGTTTTCTCAGGTAGTAACCGATGCGCGTCGTTCTGGAGTCGTCGGCGGCGGCCCAGATCGGTTTCCCGTCGGATTCAGCCTGCTCGTGCATGGAGCGCAGCTTGATGACGGTGAAACGCCGCTGCCCTTCACCCACCCGGTGCTGCCGATAGAGGACGGGCCCCGGTGAATCCAGTTTAATGAGCGCGGCCAGCAGCACGAGGAGCGGGGCGGTGACGAGCAGACCGATCGAGGCGCTCAGCAGGTCGACGATCCGTTTGATGAACATGGTCAGCTGCTGGCGTGTAAACCCCTCGGAAAAAATCAGCCACCCCGGATTGAGCCCCTCGACCAGGATTTTCCCGGTTAATCGCTCATAAAACGACAATCCGTCGAGCACCTCCACCCCGCTGACCTTGCAGGCCAACAGCGGGGTGAGCGGCAGTTGCCCGCGCCGCTCGGGCAGCGCGACGATGACTTTTTTCACGTCGTAGTCCCTGACGATGTCTGGAATCTGGTCGGGCGTGCCGATGACTTTGGGGTTGATGACCGGCGCGCCGATCCGCTGGGGGTCTTGATCAATAAACCCGATGACTTCGAACCCCGGGTCGTGATGCGCCATCAGATGGCGTCCGACGAGCTTGGCAAGGTGACCGGTGCCGACGATCAGCACTTTGTTGCGAAATTTATCCTGTGTGAGCAGGCGGGCGATCGTTTTTCGAAAGAGGCCAAGGCAGAGCGGACTCAGCGTGATATGGAGCAGGAAGATGCCGCGGCCGATCTCGAGCCCGGGGAGCAAAAAATAGAGAATGAACAAAAAGCCCCAGGCCACGGCAAACGACTGGTACAGTCGCGCATAGAGAATCCCCGCGGCCGGCACCAATTCGGTGTAGAGGCGGTTGTACGCGAGGCACACCTGGCAGATGACCGTAATCAGAAAGAGCTTGCCGAACAGCGCCGGGAAACTGTCAATCTGAAACGAGTCGAGGGTAAACCGAATGCCCACAGCAAGATACCCGGTGCCCAGGAGCAGCAGGAGCTCGAGCAGAAGGATGACGATGTATTTGATGGGCACGTATCGGTTGAAGATTCGAATCATTTGCTCACCACTTCACGAATCACTGGCCGCTCGGATGCCATCGATCTGTTAGTAGGTGCGGGGGCTGCCGTACAGATAACCGTAGGCGGTGCGTCCGAACGATTTGGCGCCGTTGAGCACATATCCCAACAGTTTATCGGCCGGCAGCGCCCGCGTGGCCGATGTGATGAGCCGCCTAGGGGTTTCCTCGGCCTTGACGACAAAAATGAACCCGTCGACAAAATCGGCCAGCATGGTGCAATCGGCCAGGGGGAGCATGGGCGGCGTGTCGATAATGACCGTGTCGAATCCTTGAAGCGCCTCCGCAAAGCGTTTGCGCACCTCGGGCTGTGACAACAGCGGCGCTAGCGTTGGATCTGCGGCAATCAGTGGCAGCAGTGTCAGCTGTTTTTCGCGCATCTGCCAGCGTGCGGCCGCCGGCGGAACCTCTCCCTTGAGCACTTCACGAAGACCGTGGCTAAAGTTGCCGCCGAACCATGTCGCCAGGCTGGGGTGTCGAAAGTCCGCATCGACCAGGAGCGTGTTGCGTGAAAAATCCTTGGCCAGCACGAGCGCAAGATTGGCGGAGATCGTCGATTTTCCCTCGTTTGCCATGGCGCTGGTAACGGCCATGATGCGGGCGGGCCGTTGGCGTGCGAGCTGCTCCAAACGCAAGGACAAGATGCGCAATTGCTCCAGGGCCAGCAATCCATCGAGCGAATCGCCGGCCTCCTGGTGCTTGCCGTTTCGAGCTGCGTGTGCGCCTGAATGCCTGATCATTACATTCTCCGCTTCAATGAGGCCACCAGTTCGAGTGGCGTGACGGACGCCTGCGGGTGCCTGGCCGCGCGCAGTGATGTGGCCATGGGAATAATCCCCAGGACCGGTTGACCAAACATCTCCTCAAGTTCGGAGGCCTGCTTGATCGACGTGTCGAGGTTTTCCAAGAGCAGAACCAATCCGATTCCCAGACCCGTGCCAAGCATGAACCCCATGATCAGGAGTTTGGGAATGTTCGGCTTGAGCGGTGTTTCGGGAAGATTGGCCGGGTCGATGATGCGAAATTGCTCTCCCTGTTGTTGTTTTTCGAGATTTTCCGATATTTTGGCATCCCCGACTTTGCTCAACAGCAAGTCGTAACTTCGTCGCGTATTTTCATAGTCGCGGGTCAGACTCGCCAACTCCATTTCACGCCGTGGCGTTTCCTCGACGCGCCGTTCGTAAAGGGCGATTTGCTCCAGAATGGCGTCTCGCTGCTTCTCCAGCGTGGCTAGCTCCTTCTTCAGCGTCAACCGCTGCTGAGTGGGATGGTTGGGTGTCAGCGGCTGCGGGACATCCGCGGTTTCCTCTGAGGCATCGGTGCTCATGATGGCGGCTTCAAGCTGGGCGAGTTCCTGTTTGAGAATGACGATGTCGGGGTAACTCTCGGTATACTCCGCCCGCATCTGCGCAAGACGGTCCTTCAGCGTCTGGAGTTGCACGAGACGCGGGGATTGCTGGAGCAGCCCCGGGACATTGGGCGCGCCGGGATCGATCCCGGTGCTTTGGAGTTGATCGAGCAGGCGCTGGTTTTCCTCGGTGTTGCGCAGCTGGTTGTTCGTGGCGGTGAGCTGCAGTTGCAGGCGGTCGAGCGTCCGAAGGTTGGCGTCGAGCTGCTCCGGCAGGGCGCCGATGTATCGCTGTCTATAGGCGCTGATTCCCTGCTCCTGCTCGACCAGGGTTTCTTTCAGCCGCCGCATCTCAGTGACGAGAAAGTCGGCCGTGCCTTCGACCAGCTGCTCACGCAGTTTCAGGTTTTCCTGAATGAACAGATCGGCGAGCTTGTTGGTGACGCGCATGGCGGTGTGCGGACTGCTGTCGACATACGTGATCGTGAAGGCGCTGGAGTTCCGTCCCTTGACTGTGTCGACCGTGATCCGGTTGCGCATGGATTGCATGACGTCATCGACCGTCGCATCGGAATTCTCGCGCGGATGGAGTTTGAGCTCTTCGATGATCTGCGTCAGCAGCGAGCGGCTCAGGAGTTGCTGTTTAATCGTCGAGAGGCGGTCCTCCATGGATCCCGTCACGGTGGTTCTGACAAATTCCTCTGGGACTTTCTGGGGATCGACAAAAATGAGGGTGCTCGACTGGTAGAGTTTCGGCGAGATTTTGCCGATCACGGCGGCGGCCAACAGGCAGAGCACGATCGGCGCCGCCAGCCACCACCGGCGGCGAATGCCCATGTCGATGTAATCTTGCGGTGTAAATGTCTTCATGGTATTGGCGAACTCCATGCGCCGGTGAGCGTCAATGTGATGGTTTCGTTACGGATGTGCGCGCCGCCGCTGCTATGCTGGTTAATATGCCGCACGTCAATGCCGGCACTGAGCCATTGCGAAATCGTCTGTCTGATTGTGGCGCTCATATCGATCGTGCGGGCCTTGGTGGTGCCTCCCTGGGTGGCTCGGGTGTCACGGTAGCCCGCTGTGACGCTGGCCGTCGTCTCTCCGTTCGGTCCCATGGTGCGGCTCGCCCCGATGCGCACCGACTGACCGTACGCGGGTGTTTTAAACAGTCCGCCTCCGTAGGAGACCTGCCGGCTGTGGTTGAGCCACACCTGTGCATATTCAAACTGTTTCGTCACGTTGCCCGTGAGGATCAGGAACGTCTGGTTGCTGGCGGTGAAGTACGACACCCCGCCGTTCAGGGACGCTGTCAGCATCGGCGTGAACGCCGTGTTGACCCCGGTGAGGAGCTGGTGGCTGAGAAACGCCTGGTCCCCCTGTTCCTGCACGCGCAGGGCATAGGCGGCGTTCAGCGTTGTGAGGGCCGTAGCCGCATAGTTCAGCCGGGCGTTGGCGCGATGGTCGACGGCATCGGTGAGCTGTGCGGCCTGATACTTCGTGACGGTGTTGCCGTAGCCGATGACCGCGCTCAATTGCGGTGTCAACGGTCTGGTCAGCGTTGCGGCGAAGATGTT
Source organism: Nitrospirota bacterium (assembly GCA_040755775.1). Taxonomy (GTDB): domain Bacteria; phylum Nitrospirota; class Nitrospiria; order JACQCE01; family JACQCE01; genus JBFMAJ01. The sequence goes on along the minus strand of JBFMAJ010000002.1, from coordinate 7,620 downwards.
GCGCGACGTATTGGTGCGCCGGGTTAGCAACCCGTCGTTGCCCAGCTGATCGCCCGGGATCGGCACGTTGATCAGTTGTTTGGTGAACACATAATTGTCAGACAGGTCCAGCGTGGCGTTGCTGAGCCGTCCGCCGAGTCCGTTGATCGTCAGGGCGACGCCGCCCCCATATGCCGCGTTGTTGAGATGGCGATCCACCACGTACAGATCGTAATTCGTCCGCCCGTTCATAGTCAGGATGATTCGCTGCCCGCGCCGGACCACCGACAAATTGGGCGACAACGTGGTGATGACGTCACTCCGCCGATCCGCCGAAGAGCTTTGGTCGACATTGGTGTCCAGTGTTGAGGAAACGGACAACGATGTTTGCACCGACCACGGCTCGGCCGAGGCCCGTGAGGCCCAGCCGCCGGACAGCAATGCACCGAGGATGGTCATGACGGCCCACACCATCGCAAGTTTGAGGGTTTCCGGCTCATGGAACAACGATGGTATCCCCGGCATGAAGCGCGATGTCGCTCACCGACACCCGTCCCGCCAGTATGGAGTTGTAGTTCACCCGAATCCGCTGTTCCTTGCCGCCGTTCTCCCCGCGGCGGATGACCACAATGCTGTCGCGGGCGGCAAAGGGCGTAAACCCGCCGCCTTGGGCGATGACCTGGAGGATGGTGGTGTTCGGGGTCAGCGGGTACGGCCCCGGGTTGGTGACCTGCCCCATCAAGTAGACCACCTGGCTTTTCGTGTCGGTCACGATGACGGAGACTTCGGGTAGCTCCTTGAATTTTTTCAGCTCCTGGGCGATTTGTTCTTTCAACGCCATCGGCGTCAGGCCGGCGGCCTGCACATCGTTGAGCAACGGCAGAGAGATTTTTCCATCCGGCCGGACCGTGACGGTTCTTGAAATATCGGTGTTTTTCCAGACGAGAATTTCCAGCACGTCGCCGGCGCCGATGATGTAGTCCGTTGGAACGCCGTTCGTCGGCTTGGCCGTTTGCTCGACGGGCCTGGTCTGGCCTCCCCGCCCCGCCGGCTGGGAGTGGACCACGCAGCCCGCGTTTCCGATGAGCAGAAGGGCGGTCGCGGCCCAGCCCGCAAGCGAAAGCACGTTGAACGAAAAATGTGTTGGACGCGCGCGCGGGATCATTAGAACGCTCTACAATAAAAATTGCACGCCGACGAAATATTCCGGCGATTGCATGGTCGACCAGGGCGCCGGCTTGAGCCACTTCACCTCCGCCAGGGTGGCGCTGGTCGTGGACACGTCGGCCAACGGCAGGTCAACCCGGATAATGTCGGTCTCATTGATCGGCTCCTTGACCAGCAAGCACAACCCGCCCTCGCTGATATTGATCGCCGCGGCGGGATTTTTCTGCTGCGCCGATTCAACCGAGCCGGGCGCGCCCAATGCGTACGTGATTGGTCGGAGAAACGGGAGGCGGTTCGGCCGCCGGTGCCCGTTTGGAGGAGCAATAGTCATGTTGTGGAGTCTCCTGTCGCTCTGGGCGTCGTGCGCCGTTCGATGCATCAAGAACGCATCAGGTGCAAGGCTCACTTGTACCATGGCTATCCGCGCACGAACAATCCCTCAAAAGGGGGGTGTCAGTGTGTCTTGACACCCGGGTGAGCGGTAGCTATAATTTGGGCTCTTTCTTGTAGGGAATTCACCCTAGGGCTCCCTCAGTGAAGCAACCGATAAAGCCTCGTGTTTTTTCCTTTCAACCCGTCAGGGTTTTTTCCCAGTTGTGTCCCACCGGTTTTTCATTTATTGGTATCAAAATGCCGCTACTACCGCGATATTCCATCATTCATTGGCAAGCACTATGATGCAAAAAAGCTACAGCCAGGATCTTTCTGTTGAGGATCTCTTGCAAAAACGTGAACTTCCAGCCATTTTGGTAGTGGAACTCCCAGCGAGAGTGGTATTTGCCAGCGATGAGGCCGCCAAATTCTTAAAGGAAAGTCTTCCTCAAATTCGTGGGAATGGGAATCCCCACTTTCTGCTTCCCACGCAAATTGCTGATTTTTGTAAACAATCAGGACGAGTTACGCCCCAAACCGATGAGGCGCCGCCACGACAGGCCATGGTGTTCCGCAGTCCTTCGGAGCAACATTATTTGGTGATGGCGCTGTCTCTTGGCCGCTCGACCTCCCCGAGCGGCCGAAAATTGATTTTTTTGGTTGTGCAGCGAATTGGGCAGCGAAAAAGCCTGAATCCCGAGCGCTTGGGCGACGTCTACGGATTGACCAAACGGGAGCAGGAAGTGGTCACGCGCCTGGTGCAGGGAGACAGCAATAAAGAGATTGCCGCCTCGCTGAATATTCAGGAATATACGGTGAAGGACCATTTGAAGCACATCATGGCCAAGTGCCAGGCCGGCAGCCGCACCAGCATTCTCACTAAACTGCTCAACCTCTGAAATCCCCGAGTCTCTGATTTCATTCATATTTTTTGCTCTCGCGCTTCGGCCGCGGCGCGGTTGCAATGAATTGCTCGTTTCCGCTAAGATGCCCCCTCTGATGATCATCAAGTGCCATCATCCCGCGCGCGACGTGACGATGAAGGGCCCTTGCCGCGTCCGCGCGCTGTTGAAAGAGCTGAATCTGCTGCCGGAGACGGTGCTGGTGATCCGGAACGATACCTTGATCACGGAGGATGAGCTGGTGGCCGATGAGGATCGGATTGAGATTCGGCCGGTCATTTCCGGCGGGGCAGGCGCCGATGCGCTGTAAGCGCTGCCGCGCCACGCCCGTGGCCATCCTGCTGCCGCGCCACCATACGGCGCTCTGCGCGGGCTGCTTCGACCAGTACGTGATCGGCCAGGTGGAGCGGGCGATTCAAGACTACCGGATGTTCCGCAAGGATGAGGCGGTGCTGATCGCCGTTTCCGGCGGAAAAGACAGCCTGGCGCTCTGGGATCTGCTCCACCGCTTGGGCTATCAAGCCGCGGGCCTTCACGTGCAACAGGGCATCGGCGGGTATTCCGAGATCTCTGAAATGAAAACGAGGGCATTCGCCGATGCCCGCCAGTTGCCGTTGACGGTCTATGCTCTCGCGAACGAGTACGGCGGCGGCGTGCCTGAGATCGCCGAGACGGCGCGCCGCAGCGCCTGCTCGGCCTGCGGGACGCTGAAGCGCTACGCCTTCAACAAGATCGCCCGCGAGTTGGGGGTTCACGTCGTGGCCACCGGCCATAATTTGGATGATGAAGCCGCCCGCCTGCTGGGCAATCTGCTCCATTGGCAGACCGATTATCTGGCCAAGCAGTCGCCCGCCCTGCCCGCCTGGGAGTCCAAGCTCGCGCGAAAAGTGAAGCCGCTCTACCGGCTGGCCGAGCGGGAGATCGCCGCCTACGCCGTGCTGCGCAAGATCGACTACATGATCGATGAATGCCCGATGAGCCACGACGCCAAATCGCTGCAATACAAGGGGGTCCTGAATCAGTTGGAGCAGCAGTCGCCGGGGACCAAGCAGTTTTTCTATCTGGAGTTTCTGCGCCGCCAGCCGCTGGCCCCGCCCGCGTCGGCGGCCGAGGCTGCGCTGCGCGAATGCGCCCAGTGCGGGGAGCCGACCACCAGCGAACTGTGCGGCCATTGCCGGCTGGTGGCGCCCATGGCGGGGGTTCGTCCGTTGCCGGGGCCGTTCATTCAACTCCATCAAGAGCCATGAAACCCCTGTGCGCCGGCGAGCTGGTCCATGTGATCAGCGAGAAGCAGCGGCACTACGCCGTGACGTTGAAGGCCGGCGACCGTTTCCAGTACTCGGGCGAGTGGCTCGCGCATGATGAGCTGATCGGCCAACCGGAGGGGCGATGGGTGAAGTCCTCCGGCGGCCGTTGGTTTCTGGTGGTGCGTCCGACCCTTGCCGAGTACCTGCTGCGGATGCCGCGCGGCGCGCAGATTCTCTATCCCAAGGATATCGCCGCCATTCTGATGAAGGCTGACATCTTTCCCGGCGCCCGCGTGCTGGAAGCCGGCCTGGGCTCCGGCGCGTTGACGATCGCCTTGTTGCGGGCCGTGGGCGAGAAGGGCCAGTTATTTTCCTATGAAATGCGCGAGGATTTTGCCGCCCGCGCTGAAAAAAATATCCAGCGTTTTCTGGGCGAGACGCCGCAACTGACCGTGCGCCGGCGGGATCTGGCCGAGGGGATTGAAGAGCGGGAACTGGACCGCGTGGTGCTCGATTTGCCGGAGCCGTGGCGAATGATCACGGGCGTGCTTGAAGCGCTGCGGCCGGGGGGCATTCTGCTGACCTTTTTGCCCACGGTGCCTCAGGTGGAAAAGCTGGTGGCGGCCTTACAGGCCTCGTGCGAGTTTGCCTTGATTGAAACGACGGAGGGGCTGGAGCGGCCCTGGCAGATCGAAGGGCGCAGCGTGCGGCCGCAACTGCGGATGGTCGCCCACAGCGGCTTTTTAACCGTGGCGCGCCGCGTCAGCCGGTCGCCCGAATCGGCCGCCGGCCGGCCGGCGGTGTCGGCGCAGGAGGAGATGGACGATGAGCGGGACGCGAATTAACAGGAGGCATGCGATGACGATCTGGCTGGGCGGTGCGGTGGCAAGTCTCTTGGTGGGTATGGCGGTATCGATGGTGATGGCGGCGGAGGGCGCATCGGGAATGGCCGCCAAGTTTGAGACGACGCAGGGCATGATTGTGGTCAAACTGTTTGACAAGGAAGCGCCCAAGACGGTGGCCAATTTCGTCGGCCTGGCCGAGGGGACCAAGGAATGGACCGATCCCAAAAGCGGCCAGAAGGTCAAGAAACCCTTCTATGACGGCCTGATCTTTCATCGCGTCATTCCCGACTTCATGATCCAGGGGGGCGATCCGTTGGGCACCGGCACCGGAGGGCCTGGCTATAAATTCGAGGATGAATTTCATCCGTCGCTGAAGTTTAATCGGCCGGGCCTGCTGGCGATGGCCAACGCCGGGCCCAACACCAACGGCAGCCAATTTTTTATCACGGAGGCGCCCACGGACTGGCTGACCAACAAGCATACGATTTTCGGCGAGGTGACCGAGGGGCTGGATGTCGTCAAGAAGATCGCGCGGGTGCCCAAGGGCCCCGGCGACCGTCCGAGCACCCCGGTCGTCATTAAAAAGCTGACGATTATTCGCAGCAAGTAACCACATTAAATAGGGACACGTCCCAATTTCGCATAAATCGGACGTGTCCCTATTATTTTTGGTGGCTCATGGCGCTGGAAGATCACTATGGCGATATTCTGCAGAAGGCCCGGGCCGGGGCCGGCTGGAGCGTCGAAGAATTGGCCCGGCGCGCGGGTCTGCCGGCCGGCCGCATCAGCCGACTGGAGCGCGGCGACGGTCATCCGCCGACGGACGAGCTGGCGCGGCTGGCGGCAGTGCTGGGATTGGAGCCGGCCCGTCTGCAGGCGATTGCCGACGAACGATGGTCTCCCCGCCCCGTTTCTTCGGCCGGCGCGGTGCTACAGGTCGTCGGCTCGCTGGGCGGCTACGCCGTCAACAGCTATCTGCTCTGCGATCCGGGCAGTGATGAGGCGGCCGCCATCGACACCGCCAATGCGCCCGAGCGCGTGCTCGAGGCGGCGCGCACCGCCGGTCTTCGCATCACGGCCATTCTGCTGACCCATACCCATATCGATCACGTTGGCGGCGTCGAGCAGTTGCAGGCCGGCAGCGGCGCGCGGCTGGTGGCCCATCCGTTGGATCAGCCGGCGCTCGCAGCGATCTGGAAAGAGGGCCGCGACGTGGCGGCCCATGAAGAGACGGCCATCCCCGTGGGAGGCACGACCGTGCGCGTCCGGTGGGTGCCCGGCCATACGCACAGCGGGGTGTGCTATCTGGCGCCCGGCGCCGTCTTCGTGGGGGATTGTCTCTTCGCCGGCTCGGTTGGACGGGCCCGTTCTCCGGTCGATTATCGACGGTTACTGGAAGGAATCCGGGCGAAGATTTTCACGCTGCTCGATGAGACGATCATCTATCCCGGCCATGGCCCCATGACGACCGTGGGTGAAGAACGGGCGCATAACCCGTTCTTTCTATAATACGGAATCGGCCAGGATGATGACGTGGTCGTTGGCGACGTGGGCGAAGCCGCCGCTGATATTCAGCACGGTCGTTTGGCCGTTGAGCTGATAACGCACAGCCCCCTCCCGAAGGCTGCTCAGGAAGAGGCAGTGGCCGGGCAGCACGCCGAACTCCCCCTCGCTGCCGGGCGCGGTGACCATCTCCACCGCTTGGCTCACCAGCAGTTGTTCCGGCGTGGCGATGTCGAGTTGCAGGGTATGCTCGGCCATTATTGCGCCAGCTTCTTCGCCTTCTCGACCGCTTCCTCGATCGTGCCGACCATGTAGAAGGCCTGCTCGGGCAGCTCGTCGTGCTTGCCGTCGATGATGTCCTTGAAGCTCTGGACCGTGTCCTTCAGTTTGACGTAACGGCCCGGCGAGCCGGTGAAGGCCTCGGCCACGAAGAACGGCTGCGAGAGGAACCGCTGGATCTTCCGCGCCCGCGCCACCACCAGCTTGTCGTCTTCCGACAGCTCGTCCATGCCCAAAATGGCGATGATGTCCTGCAGCTCCTTGTAGCGCTGCAAGGTCGCCTGCACCCGCCGGGCGACCTGATAATGCTCCTCGCCGACCACCTGCGGATCGAGAATCCGTGAGGTGGAGTCGAGCGGGTCGACGGCCGGATAAATGCCCAGCTCGGCCAGCTGCCGGGAGAGCACGGTGGTGGCATCCAGATGGGCGAAGGCGGTTGCCGGCGCCGGGTCGGTCAGGTCGTCGGCCGGCACGTAAATCGCCTGCACCGACGTGATCGAGCCTTTTTTCGTCGAGGTGATCCGCTCCTGCAACGCGCCCATCTCGGTGCCCAGCGTGGGCTGATAGCCGACGGCCGAGGGCATGCGGCCCAGCAGCGCGGAGACCTCGGAGCCCGCCTGGGTGAACCGGAAGATATTATCGACGAAGAGCAGCACGTCGCGCCCCTCGGTGTCGCGGAAATATTCGGCCATCGTCAGGCCGGACAGCCCGATGCGCAACCGCGCGCCGGGCGGCTCGTTCATCTGGCCGTAGACCAGCGCGGCGCGGTTGAGCACGCCCGACTCCTTCATCTCGAGCCACAGGTCGTTGCCCTCGCGCGTCCGCTCGCCCACGCCGGCGAAGACCGAGTAGCCGCCGTGGTGGGTGGCGATGTTGTGGATCAGTTCCATGATGATGACCGTTTTGCCGACGCCGGCGCCGCCGAAGAGGCCGACCTTGCCGCCGCGCGCGTAGGGCTCCAGCAGATCGACGACCTTGATGCCGGTCTCAAAAATTTCGGCTGCCGTCTCCTGCTGCGGCAGGCTCGGCGCCTCGCGGTGGATCGGCCAGCGCTCTTTCGCCTCGACGGGGCCCATTTCATCAACCGGATCGCCGGTCACGTTGACGATCCGGCCCAGCGTTTTCTCCCCCACCGGCACGGCGATCGGCCGGCCGGTGTTGATCACGGCCATGCCCCGCACCAGGCCGTCGGTCGAGGACATGGCGATCGTCCGCACCCGGTTCTCCCCCAGGTGCTGCGCGACCTCCAGTGTCAGGTTGATCGCCGGCCGGCCGGTCTTTTGATCGGCCGGCTGCTCGATCTTCAGCGCGTGATAGATGGCCGGC
>JBFMAJ010000001.1:0-40407 GCA_040755775.1 Nitrospirota bacterium | reverse complement strand
CGGCGACGACGCGTACTTCATCACGTCGGCGCCGGCCGGCGGCAGCACGCCCAGCACCGGCAGCCCCAGGAACGACTCCACGTCCTCGATGGTGCCCAGGGAGGTATCGAACGACTCCTGGATGAATCCGATCAGAAGCCCCAGCAGGCAGCCGATGAGCGCGCCGACGAGCACGTTCAGGAGCACGTTGGGCACGTTGATCGGAACCGCGCTGGCGAACGCCGGCTGAAGTTGCGTCACCTCGATGATTTTTTCGGCGCCCTTGATCAGCGCTTCCTGATATTTCGTCTTCAGCAGCAGATAAATGTCATTGTTGATCTTGACGTCGCGCTCGATCCGGGCCAGTTGCAGCGCTTTTTCCGGCACGCTGAAATATTGTTTTTTGAAGTCCGCCAGCCGTTCGCCCAACTGCGCTTCCCGCCGCTGGAACGTCCCCCGCTTGGCGCTCAATTCCCGGAGCATCTCTTCGCGAATGACCTGAATTTTCTGATCGAGGTCCTTCACCTGTGGATGGCCCGGATGGTAGCTGATCAGCAGCGTGTCGCGCTCCTGCAGCAGATCCATCAGCCGGCTGTTGAGCATGAAGATCTGCGCGGCCGCCTCCTCGGTGAAAATCCGCGCGGGATCGGCCGGGGCGGGCGAGCCGGCCTGGCTGCTCAAACTCAACGAGCCCTGGCGGCGAAGCTGGTCGATCTGATCGGTGAGCTCCTCCAGCGTCCGCAGTGTTTTGGCATGTTCCGATTCCACCCGAGCCATTTCGGTCAATTGCACCTTGACCTCTTCGCTCAGGTCCACCACGTCGTTGGTGCGCTTGAATTCCTCCACCTTGGCTTCGGCGGCCCGCAGCTGCGTTTCCACCATCGACATCTGTTGCTCGATGAATTTCTGGGCCTCGTCCACCTGACGGTTGCGCTGATAGATGTTTTCCTGCTGGTAGGCTTCGACGACGCTGTTGGCCAGCTGCTCCGCCGCCTCCGGCCGGCCCGCCGTGACCGTCACCCGGATGATGTTCGTATTGCCCTCGCGCTCGGCCTTGACCCGCCGCTGGAGGTTCAGCACCGTGGCCAGGAGCTCGGGCTCCCGGCGAATCTGCTCGGTGGGCGTTTCCGGAGCAACCAATCCGGCTAAACGGGCGGCCGCTTCAATGACCGGATAGCTTTTGATCACTTCCGTCTGGCTGGTAATGTCGTCGGCGTATGAATAGGTCATGACTTCCATGAAGAGGCCGGTAAAATTGCTGGAGCGGTCGTATTTGACGCTGGCCGTCGCCTCGTACTGCGGCGCCGGCTTGAGCAGTTGCGACAGGCCGAAGGAGGCCAGCGCGACCAGGACGGTCGTCAGCGCGATGGTGCGCCGCTGCTTGCGGACGATCTGCCAGTAGTCCCGAAGATTCAACTCGTATTGAGCCACGTCTGCCCCTAATCCTTGACGGCCCGGCCGAGGATCACCGACTGCAGCGGCAAGGTGATGACTTCAAGCGTCGGCCTGATCTCTTCGATAAACCTGTTCCAATCCCCGATCCTCGTCCGCGGGACGAAGACAATATCCTGATTTTTGAGCAGCAGGTTCTGGCCCTGATTCCCCTTGTAGAGGAGCTGGTCTACGTCGACGGGCAAAATTTCCGGGTGCTCCAGTCCCCCGCGAAGGATCCGCACGCTCGGCAGATAGGCTGTTTTGTTGTAGCCGTCGGCCTTTCCCAACGCATCCGCGATGGTGGTGCCGGGTTCGAGCGGAAACACACCCGGTTTGTTGACCTCGCCAAAGACAAAAAATCGATCGGAGATGACTTTTTGCTTGAACAGCACCTGAACGCGCGGCTCCTTGACGAACGGCGTCAGCGCCTCGGCCAGCTTGTGCTCCGCCTCCAGCAGCGTCAATCCCTTGACGTCCAAATCGACCACCGAGATGGACGCGATGCCGTTGTCCCGGACGGTCGAGGTGAAGGTGTCCTCCGCCGAGCCCCGCCGGATGATCACTTCCAGCACGTCGCCGGGGCTGATGATGATCTGCCTGGCTTTGGCCAGCTCCTGCGGCTCGGTCACCGTTGGCGTCGGCGTGTTGATCGCGCAGCCCGCCAGCAGCCCGACGATGACCCCCATCCACAGCGTACTGCTCATTTGTTTCAGTATCGCTTTCACATGGGTTCTCGACGATTTCCGTACGTGATTCATGGTAACGGCCTGAAATTAACTGTAGACGACTCCTTCCAATCTGTCAAACGAACCACTCAAGACAACACTCTGGGAACACAGGGAAAACGCCGCGGCAGGGCGGACACTCGAGATCAGAACAGTGTGTCGATCATGACCCCGCGCGGCTCCCGTGGGTTGTGCTGTCGGGCCCGCTGGTACGGGGTCGGTTCGGAAGGAAGGCCGGCGGCCCGCTCTTTGGCGGCGGCCAGTTCGCAGGCCCAGAGCGACGGACCCAGCAAATCGCCGTCATCCATCAAGGCCCACACGCAACAGCGGCCGCAATAGGCGAACTTCTCGCAACCGGAGCAGGTGGCAAGATCCTTCACCGTCAAGGCACGCAATTTTCGAAACAACGGCGCCTCCCGCCAGATGACGCCGAAGGGCCTCTCCCGCACGTTGCCCGCCGACCAGGGGAAACCCACCGTCGGATAGACGTCGCCGAACGGAGAAATCGCGCAGCCCGTTTTCCCGAGATTGCAGACCTCATCCTCCGGATGGCGGCGGGCCTTGCCGATCCATTGCATCTCCGGCGGGGCCGGGATGCTTGGGTTGGCATAGAGCGCGGCCAGCTGCTCCGGCGACAGCCTGAATCGACAGGGAGAGTTTTCCCCGTCGTTCTTCGGGTTAATTGTCGGATCCAGCAGGTAGGCAATTCCCAGTTCCTGGGCTAATCGCACGATCTTGGGATATTCGGAAAAAATCTCACGCATCAGGGGCGTCTTGATCACCACGGGGACCCCGCGGCCCGCGAAAACGCGAACAGCCCGCAGCGTCTTCTGGTGCGAACCCGGTGCCCTGGTGATCGCATCGTGCAGGGCCGGATTGTCGGCCGAATAGAGCGAGAACTCCACCGACAGCGGATGGAGGGCGATCATCTCCTCGATCAGCCGGTCGGTGATCAATGTTCCGCTGGTGTAGAGCCGCAGGGCCAATCCTTTGCCGCGCGCATAACGGGCGATCGCCACGGCATCCTTGCGCAGAAGCAATTCCCCGCCGCTCAAGGTCAGGAACAATCCCCCGGCCTCGACCAACTGATCGATCACGCCGCAGGCCTCGGCGTCGGTCAGCTCCCGTCGCTTGTCGGTGTGGCGGTGGTTGTCTTCGAGATAGCAATGGACGCAATCCAAATGGCATCGATGCGTTAGCTCCATCAGGACATTCACCGGAAGATAGCGGCGGGCCGCCTCTTCGGTCCATCGGGCATAATGGGACGGCGAACCGGGATCGACGAGGCCGTGCGCGTCAGGCGGCAACAGCATAAAACCAGTCCCAGGGTTCGGAACGGACCGAGCGGCAAATTTCATGACACCGCTGATCCCGGACCAATATCGACGCCCATTCGAACAGACGGGCATCGTCAGATCGGGGGGCCCCGAAACCGCCAAGGCAGGGAAGCAGCCGTCGCAAGGCTTGCACCCGCGACAGGGGGGCCAAAGAAGAGGCGTCCGGATGAAAACGCAGGGCGAAGAGCCCTGTCAACGGAGCCCGTCGGTTGAGGCCGCCCCAAAACGGCGTGCCGTAAAGCGAATAGCTCGGCCGCCGCTCCACGCCCCGTTTCACGATCACCAGCTCGTCGGCCAGGACCGCGCCGCCGGCCGTCCGCGCCAGCGTGGATTTGCCACTTCCGCTCGGGCCGAAAAAAAGATAGCCGCGCCCCTCGCGCTCCACGGCGCAGCCATGGATAAAGCAAGCCCGCTCGCGCAGCAGCAGCTGCATGTAAATCACTTTGAGCAGCAGGTCGATCGGCGTCAGGTTGAGCGGGCTGGCAACGGTCCCTCGTCGAGACGTCCAATCAAAAGCGGCGAAAAAGCCGCCGCCGGACAGACGCACCCTTCCGCTCCGCCATTGTGCGTGAACGGGCCCGGTTGTAATCGTCAAGGGATCGCCTTGCCCACCCGCACGAAGGTCAACAACGGCCGCGACGGTGAAACGCGGCGGTTTCTCGGTTAAGAAGGCGCGATACCGATGACGCAGAAGCTCCGCCACGGCCCGATCGCGCGTCGTCACCGCGCCGGCGACGCCCGCCATTTCAAGCACGACAGAATACGCGCCCACCAACCCCTCACACTCGAGGCGCGGCCATGCAGCTGGGGACACCTTGCCCCGGTCGTTTCGCGCAACTGATCGCCGACGTCACCGGCTCGAACGGCTCCTCCCACTCGATCTTTGGCCTGACGTACGGCTGCGGCTTTTTTGGGGCTTCCCGTTCCTCAGCCATCTTCAGTTCCTCCAATCGTGTGACAATCAGCCACCACTATACCCCACCCGGACTGTTCCAGCAACCAGGAGGCGCCCCAGAACCGGGGGGAGGATCATTCCGTAATGATAAAGGTCCCGCTGGTGACGGGTGCCGATGCCTTGTCCAGCAACACGTCGACCCGCCACGTCCCCAAGAGCCGATGTTCCGTAATCCAGGTGCCCGCGATGGGGAGTTGCACCGTTGACACCTCGTACCGGCCCAGGGGGGTGGTGCGTTGAACATCCACGACATTCTCCACCCCTGGCACCTGCCGGGTCGACGACGATAATTGGCCGATGGAGATGGGCACGACCCGTTTTTGATACAATTGACCGTCTGGACTATACACCAAGATGATCAGATCATGCTCGCCAAATAGATTCTCCCAATAGGTATACACATACACGTCACGAACGGTCGAGATAGAAAAGGATGTGTTCACCGTCAGGGTCTTCCGCATCCCCCCCGATCTACGACTTCGGCCGGCCTGATCATACACGCTCGTTCCCGCCACAATCAGAAAGGCACTGGCGCCTGAATGACGCAACTCTTGGCCGCCTCCGCCCGCCCATGCCGTGCCGGGCAGCAGCATCGCCAATCCCGACACCAACAGACCAATGAGCATGAAATATGCCATGCGCCCCTCTTTGCTTACGGCGTGCATGACGGATCCCCTCCCAGAATGCCGGCCGGCGCTGCGTAGGTGTGAACTTTTCCATCGCTGGCACCCACGAGAAGCCGCTCAAACACCGTATCGAACGCGGGATCGCCGACCGTGACGTTGGCGCCGAGGTTTCTGCACTGTTCCTTGGCGCCCGTCGCCACGTCGAGCTGGTAGAGCCGCCCCTGACTGCCTGCGGCACAATTGGCGCCGGAGCAGCCACCCACGTAAACCTTGCCGGCCGATGGAATCACCACGGGGAAGGAAGCCGCCGTAACGGTCGGAGCGCCGGCACCCCATATATCGGTAGCGGAGGCGCCATCATCGCGAATGCGCCACACTCTGCCGTTGGCCGTGCTGAAAAAGAGATTACCCGCCAGACCGGCGCGAAATTCCACCCAGAGACCCGACGCTACCGCGCTGCCCGCAGCAAAGCTCCATCGCAATGAACCGTCGATAGTATTGTAAGCGGCGATCGTCCCGGTCGTCGTCCCCGCATAGACCACGCTTCCATCAACACTGAGGGCGGGCGGAACAGCCACATCACCCAGGCTCGTGCCGCCATACGACGCTCCCGTGCTGAGCAGGGCGCCATCGACAGTGCTGAAGACCCACAGGCTCCGCTGGGTCCCGCCGTTGGAATGGCTGGTGACGTAGAGGCGGTTGTTGGCGTAGTCAAGCGCCGGGGGCGAACTCACCATGTCCATGGCCGGATTGACGCCTCCGCCGGTGAAAAGCCAGGCGATCGTCGGCGGGGCCGTCGTGGGGTCTAGCGCGTAGACCTTGTTCGCGATGGTGGTGGTGTTGCGCGTGGCGGCGAACAGCCGGTCAACCGTCGGCATGTAGCCTGCATTGCTGTAGTCTTTAATCTGGACGGCCAGCGCACCTTGCAGGACGTCGCCTGCGGCATGCCGGTAGCTCCACGTCCCCGCGCCGCTGACCGCATTTCGGGCATAGACGTAGCCATCCTGGGAGGCGGCGAAGAGACAGGTGGTGGCCCCACCGATGCCACAGGTGCTAGAGCCCGACATCCACACGATCGCCGACTGATCTTGTATCGCCCCCGCCGCCGGCGTGGCGCGCCATGACAGCAGCCCGTCTGTCGCACCGATCGATGCGATGGTCCCGCTCCCATAGGACGTATAGATGGCAACACCAGGATCCAGGCTCGGTTGAACCAATGACGCCCCCACGGATGAGACCAGATTGAAGGTCCAAACTGCGCTGGGCGCGACCCCATCCGTGCCCGTGGCCGAGACGGCCGGACGACCGGCACCGCTGTTGTCGTCAAGCTGGCTGCCGTTCCGGGCATAAACTTTGTAGCAATAGACGGTGCCATCGGTCAAACCGCTGTGCACCAAGCGCTGGGTCGCCGCCGTGTAGCTGACGGCAGTGGGGCCGCCGACGGTCACAGGCGTTGAAGACAGATCTGTGGCCGGGTTGTTGTTATAGATGACGACCGCGTTTCCCACCGTGGCGCCGATACCCTCGGCGCCTCCCGGATCGATGCCAAAAGTGCAGTCTGAAGTCTTCGCCAGAACCAGTATATGCGTGATGGGCGTGGCGGGATTGGCCCAGAAAATCACATTTTCCGCATTGTACGAAGTGATCGTCAAATCAGTCACTGGCGCGGGTGAAACCGCCTCATAAAACACGATATCTCCCGCGACAATTTTGTCTTCAGCCGCCGCCGTATTGATTTCAGTCGTCGTCCACTCCGCTGCTGTACCCACGCTGCACGGATGCGCGCAAATCAGACCGAACGTCCCGATGTCGACGTTCTTGTCTCCCGCCACAATCCCGACCGCTTGAGAATTTCGATCGGCATCGGCCCGCACGTATCCCTTGAAAATGTCGGTTCCGGTGAGCGGCCCCTGATCCACGCCCCACGTATCCGAACTTACATCGTAGATTCGAAGACGCACCCCGATGTCATTCTGCCTTACAATGAACGGGACGAATAAGTTTCCGGTCGTCGCCTGCCACACAGCTTCCAGCGGCAACCCCTCCTTGTCCGTTCGCATATCGGATCCCACCGATCCCAGGAGTTCCGCGGCCCCCCAGCCAGTGCCGGACCAGATATTGACCTTGATGCGTTTCTCATTTCCGTTGCCTGCAAAAATAGCGATCCGGCTATGCGCAGCCGACCAACGGGTGCTGGCGACGACGAGACCACCCGCTTTGTCTCCCACTGCGAAACTCAATCCGGGGAGATCATTCGAAAGACCCCAAGCCCCGCCCGTCCACGTATTGTACCGAACCACGCCGACGCTGTTCATCCACGCGACCATCGCTTCAGAAGTGCTGCCACCGCCCTCCCAGGCCAGATCGAATACCTGAGAGTCCTTTGGCCCCAGCGGCGCGCCGCTGGTGTCAAGTGCGGCGTTGATTGAGTTCGTCTCATGGATCGTGACGCCGCCGAAGGAGGAACCGTTCCACAGGGCCGAGAAGACATCGAAATTGCTGTCCTCCCAGGCCACCAAAACATCGTCTGAATCCGGATCTCTCGCGGCTCTCACGGTACGAGGCGTTCCTCCGGCAAAATTCAACGTCTGTTGCGCGCTCCAATCGCAAGTGGCAATCGGAGCGCAGGCCGAGCTCAGGGTTCGGTACCGCAAGGCTCCCGCGGTGCTGCTAGCGTACACAATCAGCGCATCTCCCGTGCCTTCCTCAAATTCGATGTCGAAGAGGCGGCGAGAATCATTGCCCGTGCTGGACGTGACAGTCGTGATTTCAGTCCACGTGCCGGTTGAATAGTCGAAAATTGACGTTTTGACCGCTTTCGTCCCTTTCTCGATCACGCCCCGCAGCAATCGATCAGCGTCAGTTGGTGAGGCCTCCAGATCGGTCCAGCGAACAAAATCCGCCAAAAGCAACGCCCCCTCCAACCCGAACGTCGTTCCGTTGAACGAGCGGTTGTAGAGCGTCGTCGACGCATTTCTATTGCCGTAGATCACATGCCCGTCACCCGCCTGCGCCGCCAGAGCCTCAGGACCTTGCGCGAACGGGCCGATGAACTGAACAAGCAGGAAGAGCGCACCACAGGAGAGCGCGCGCGTCACAGAAAAAAAGGCCATTCCCTGGAAAAGGAAACGGACTCGGTTTCGGATCCCGTCCACTTCGGCAACCCTCCTGCCCCGTCTTTTCGACGAGGTGAGTGGCTTTGCGTCCCCCGATGTCTCAGGGTTTGCTCTTATCGGCGGCTGTGTACCCGTCGTCTTCTTCCGCGTTACTCCTTAAGATAGCGCGATGCGGCGATCTGTCAAGTGGCAATGCACGGTGAATCGGCTGATGGAAGACCGGCGCAAAAACCACTGAAAAGACTACGTAATCGGAGCGGGGGAAAAGACCACCAGCTGCTTGTCGGTCAGTTCATGAAGGAACGCGTCGACATCGCGGACAATTTCGGCTTCATCGCCGGCAAATTCTTCGGCGATTGTCACGGCAATCTCTTTGATCGTTCGTCTGCCATCCACCAGATGCCAAATGCGGCTGGCAACGGGATTGAATCCCCGCAAAATTTTTGCGGTGATGTCAAGGACAACCGCTTGCTCATCGAGCACTTGATAGGCCGTCTGCGGCGCTTTGACCGGGATCCGGTCTAAACGCGCAACGTCCATTTCACCCATAGCAGCCCTCCTAATACCATGGAAACACCAAGCATAACGAAATTCAGCGCGCGCCACCCCTTCTCAAGCGAGAGATGCCGCCCGCCCCTCAACATGGCGACGCCCTTGCCCAGTAACGCCTCGGAATCGATGGGATCATCCCAGTGCGCACACGCGTCACCCTTGGTCCAAAGCAGGCGTTTTCCTCCCTCGTGGGTTATCATGATCAAACGATGAGTACACAGACCGGCGGGATCAGCGACAGTGATGACGTCACCGGGTTTTACGGCGTCGGCCGTACAGCAACGAATCATCACGGCGTCGCCGGAACGCAGGACCGGGCTCATGCTGCGGCCCTCAACGGTAAGCCATACTGTTTCGTCTCGTTCCATCATACGCGGGTCGAATGCGGCGGCATCCGGATCCGCCTCCCACAGCATAAGTTAAGATGACCCCATCAGCGGCGATTTGTCAAGCTCGGCGGCGTTGTCTGTCTATACGTGCTCGGGATGCGTTGAAGGATACGTGAAGATCGACTAAGATGGAAGCGCCGACATGGACGCCCATGTAAACCAGCGCCTGCTCCTCATGTCAAGTCGCTTGGCCTGCAATGCCGGCGGAAGCGAAGAATTTCAACAACTGCTTTGCTCGATGACCGATTGGTCAGGTCTGCTTGAACGGGCATCGTCAGAGGGGTTAGTCGGTCTTTTCTATGAACAGGTCCTGCAGACGGGTCTGGAGGCGAAGCTGCCCCCGTCCGTGAGCCGGTCACTGCGCCACACTCATCTGCGCAACCAGATCGATTACGCACGAAAGGCTCGAGCCGTCGAGCAGATGGCCGAAGCGTTCGATCAGGAAGGACTCCGCTTTCTACTCCTGCAAGGCATGGCGATCACGGAGCGGATTTATCCTTCTTCTGGCGCGCGGCCGTTGAGCGACATCGACCTGTTGATTCCACGACATCATTTGCCGCAGGCGCAACGGGTGCTGATCCGGCTTGGTTATCTCCCCCTTCATCGCTATCCGCCGACCTATGCAAAACGGGACATCTGCGTCGACCTTCATCCCGAACTGGCCTATCTCTCCCGGGTGGAGCCGCAGGCGAGGAATCCGCTTCGGGTCGATGATACGCTCCTCTGGCAGTCGGCCATACCCTGGCGAGGCAACCTCCCAGGCGCGTGGATTCCCTCCTCAGTCGATCAGATCATCCTGCTTTGTGCGCACTTGCAAAAACATTCATTTGGCCGGTTGATCTGGTTTGTGGATATCGGCCGGCTTCTTCAGGTGCATGCGCAAGAAGACGCGCCAACCTTTCTGCGTGAACGAGCCGGTCAACTCAACCTCGAAAAGCCTTTCCATTTTGTCTCATCCTATTTGCAGAACGTCATTGGACAGTCGTGGCCGTTCGATGCGCCGCCGGCGGCCGCTCCCCGGCTCAATTGTGTGGAACAACGACTGCTCACGCTGTTAACGCGCAATCGGCGGATTGATGGAATGGGCGATCTCCTCTATCTCCTGGCGATCGAGGACCCGCTCGTACGGCTTCGGTTCCTTGCTCAACTGGTATGGCCACAACGATCGGTCATGGAGGAAATGGTCGGCTCTTCCTCGCCATGGAACCTCGGCATCGGCTACCTGTCCAGAGTGGGCCGCTTCTCCGGCCAAGCATTCCGCCTGCTCGGCCGATTGCCGTTTCGGTAGTGGCGGATCTTACCCCCCATGAGCCGGCTTGGACGCCGGAATCTCATCCGTGCAGAGCGAGGCCGTGATGTGCATGAGAGGATTTTCGTCCAGATCGATGACGCGGGGCGGCACCAACGGCTGATGATCGGCCGCGTAGAGCACTTCCACCACGGGGCGCAAGGGCGAGCGGCTGTTGCTTTGGATCACCCGGGCGATTTCATGGGAACTCAACTCAACCCAGCATCCCGGCGGAAACAAGGAAAATTGCTGGATCAAGGCGCGCACGACGTGGCGAGCATATCCCATACGCTCCTGGCAGTCAAGCAGCTCTTGAATCGCCTCGTGCGGGCAAAAGGCCTTTCGATACGGACGCGGCGTGATCAGCGCATCGTAGATATCGGTGACGCCGATGATTTTGGCCGGCTCCAGAATCGCCTCGCCGGTCAGCTTGTCGGGGTAGCCCTGTCCCGCTTCCCGCTCGTGCTCTTGCCGGACGATCTGCGCGACGATCGGATATTTCGGCGCGTGCTGGTGCAGGAGACGGTAGCCCCACTCCGGGTGAGTCTGCACCATGGCGAATTCCTCCGACGTCAGCTTGCCCGGTTTTTCCAGCAGGTTGGTGGGAAGCTTTTCAACGCCGATGTCATGCAGCAGCCCGGCCACGGTCAATTGGACCAGATCGTCCTTCGGATAGCCCAATCCCCGGCCGATCCGCGCCGCGATGATGGCGCAGGTCGCGGCATTGCGATGCACGGTGGGCGCGCGCCGCTGATCGTCGAACATGTGCCGGATCAGATGATCCTCCGACGGATGGGCGACAATCGATTCGGCGAGGCCGAAAAGCGGCTCGATTCTCAGCGGCTGCCCCTGCCGCACGCCCTCGTAGACGATGCGGGCCTCCCGGGTCGCCTGGCGAAAGAGCTCGCCCGCCCGATTGTCGGGCACCATCACCGGCGCGCGGGGAGTGGCCGGCCCGGATTTGGCCGCCTTCAATCCCTCGATCTCGCGAAATGCGATGTCGGCGGACTTTCCGCTCCCGCCGTCGGGCGCGCCGCCCCCGGCCGGCATCATCGTTTGCGCCAGCTCGCTGTAACGAAGGATCGGCTTCTGATCGCTCATGACACGGCCGCGAACTGGCTGTTCTTGGTCGCCTTTTGAACCAGCGTGCCGTCAATGCCCGACAGTTTGGCCATGGCGCCCGCCAGCAGGCAGAGATCGCACAGATGATTGATGACCCGCGGAATGCCCTTGCTGCCGTCGTGAATCAAATAGATCGCATCGGCGTCAAACAGCGTCTCGGAGCCGCCGGCCGCCTTCAGGCGGCATTTGACGTAGCGCTCCACGTCGGGCAATTCCAACGGCGTCAAGTGGTACTGAATCCCGATGCGCTGGGCGAATTGGGGAATCTCCAGCAGCTTTTCCCGCAGTTCCGGCTGGCCCAGCAGCACCAGCGTCAGGAGAAAACGGTCGTTGCGCTGAAAATTCAACAGCAGCCGCAGCTCCTCGAGGATCTGTAGATCACGGACCGCCTGCGCCTCGTCCACTACGATCACGCTGGCAATCCCCTTCTGCTCGTTCTCGAGCAGGTGGTCATTAAGCCGGTGCAGGATGGCGATCTTCTTTTTCGGAACGGAGCCGACGCCGAACTGGTACAGGATTTCCTGTAAAAATTCGAGCACCGGAAACGAGGGATTGGTGATCAAGGCAACGTTGTACTCTTGGCCGCCATTCAATTGCTTGAGGAATTCGCGCGACAACAGCGTTTTTCCGCAGCCCACTTCGCCGGTCAGCATTGCCGCCCCTTTGCGCTGTGTGACGGCATAGAGCATCCGGTGCAACCCTTCTTCATGCTGGCTGGAGGGAAAATAGAACCGGGGATCCGGCACATTTTCAAATGGAAGGCGTTGAAAGCCCCAGTACTCGATGTACACGTCGTTCCCTTCTCCGGGCGGCCGTACCACGCCCTCAATAGAAAAGGTAGGGGTGATCGCCCTTTCTGTCAAGAAGACAAGGGGTTCAAACCTGCCGTCCAATGTCGTCCTGCCGCTCAACGCCGTTGGAAACCGTTCCCCGAATCTATTGACAAGCTCCTCGCCCTTCACTTACCCTCAACCATGTCGCCCGCCAGCAGGGCACGCCGTCTCCGGCGACTGTCCCGACGCCATCTCTGGCACCCCTTCACCCAAATGGCCGAATGGAATGCCGAGCCTCCCCTGATTATCGCGCGGGGGCGGGGCCCCTATCTGTGGGATGAGGCCGGCCGGCGCTATCTGGACGGCACCGCCTCATTGTGGGTCAACCTGCACGGCCACCGCCATCCCCGCCTGGACCGGGCCGTCCGAGCGCAACTGGCCCGGATCGCCCATTCCACGCTGCTGGGTCAGAGCCATGCGCCGGCCATTGAGTTGGCTGGCGAACTGGCCGCCCGGGCGCCCGCCGGGTTGACGCGAGTGTTTTACTCCGACAACGGGTCGACCGCCGTGGAAGTGGCGCTCAAAATGGCCGTGCAATTTTGGCAGCTCTCGTCCCGCGCCGGGAAAAAGAAAACGCGATTCGTCGCCTTCGCCAACGCCTATCACGGCGACACGATCGGAGCCGTCAGCGTGGGCGGCATCGATCTCTTTCACCGCCGGTTTGCGCCGTTGCTCTTCCCGGTGGAGCGGATTCACGCGCCCTACTGTTATCGTTGCCCGCTGAACTTGCGCCATCCGGAATGCGGCCTGGCCTGCCTGGATCAGCTTGAAACGACGCTCAAGCGGCGGCGCGACCGGATTGCCGGCATCGTGGTTGAGCCGCTGGTGCAGGCCGCAGCCGGCATGGTCGCCTCCCCGCCCGGCCATTTGCGCCGGGTGCGCGAGCTGGCCGACCGCCACGGCGTGCTGTTGATCGCCGATGAGGTGGCGACCGGCTTCGGGCGCACGGGCCGCCTGTTCGCGTGCGAGCACGAATCAGTCGCGCCGGATCTGATGGCCGTGGCCAAGGGGCTGACGGGCGGCTATCTGCCGCTGGCCGCCACGCTGGCCACCGAGCGCATCTATCGCGCCTTTCTGGGCCCCTACTCGGCGTTCAAAACCTTTTTTCACGGCCACAGCTATACCGGCAACCCGTTGGGCTGCGCCGTCGCGCTGGCCAATCTGCGCACCTTCGACCGCGAGCAAACGCTCGCGCGCCTGGAACCGACGATTGAGGCGCTGCGCCGCGCGCTCGATCCGATCCGTCGATTGCCCCACGTAGGCGACGTGCGCCAGCGGGGACTGATGGCGGGCATTGAGTTGGTTCGCGACAAAACGACAACGTCGCCCTATCCGCCGGCGCGGCGAATGGGCCATGCGGTCTGCCGGGCGGCGCGCCGGGAGGGATTGCTGACGCGGCCGCTTGGCGACGTGATCGTCTTGATGCCGCCGCTGGCCACAAGCGGACGGCTGATCCGCCGGATGGTCGGGATCATCGGACGATCGATCGAACGGGTGACGGGCCGGTGATGTCGTAGGGGCGGGTTTTAAACCCGGCCCTACGAATCTCCGCTGCCCTTGGCCATGCCGCGCAAATAGCCGTTCAGGATCTGATCCGCGTCCAGCTTCAGCGCCTGCGCGTACTGCAACAGATAGCCGCGGACGAAGACCGGATGGGGCAGCTTGTCGTGCTGGTCTTCTTCCAGTTGCTGAAGATACTTCACGCTGATCCGGGTTTGATTCGCAATCGCTTGCAGCGAGATCCCCAGCCGCTCCCGCAGCCGCTGCAAATCCCGGCCGTGGAGAAGTTCGGGGATCTCCAGCTCTTCCGGCGCCGACGGCGCGGGCGACGAGGGCTTGTGCGCGCCGCCGGCCGGCGCGCTGTCCCCAACGGCGACGGCTCCGACGCCGGCGGCCAACCAGGCGTCATACTCCCGTCGGCGGTCTGGATCGCTCAACGTTCGATAGGCTTCCTCGATCTTGGCCATGACCGCCTGGCGTTCGCCGGTGTCGAAGAGTGAATAAGTGGCCAACGATTCCCCGCCGTACGTCCGCTTGGCCAGTTCATACGCCCGCACGATCTCGTTCTGGCTGGCCGTGGCCGGCACCTCCAGGAGCCGGTAATAGTTGCGTTCAGTCACGGGCGCTCCGACGCTACGGCCGCAAGATGAACTCGACGTTCAATTGCTCTTTTTTAACCAGATTCTGCGCGACCCGTTCGATGCACCGGGCCGCGCTGCAATAGGGATACTCCTGCATCAGCGGCCGCTTGTGCCGCGCGGCCAGCCGAACCGTGTCGTCATACTCGATGTAGCCCAGATACTCCACGTCGATCCCGAAATACTTGCTGCACGAGCTGCGCATGGAGAATCCCAGGGCGATATCGTCGCGCGTGCGCACCTGGTTGACCACCAGCTTGGGCCGGATCGACGCCAGGGATGCCATGAGCCGTGCGCCCAGTTCGGGGTTGATCGTCTGAATGTGCAAGACCAGATCGTGCGGCGTCTTCAGGCCCAGTGTGTTCTTGTGATCCATCGCCTGGGTGATCAGCGCCCGCATGTCGGGATCCCGCGCCACTTTCTTGAACTTGCGGAAATAGACGCTCTTGATGAACCGATAGACGTTTTCAATAGACCCCGGCTCGGGGACGACCGCCAACAAGCCGTTGGCCGCGCTCAGGAAAAAATCCAAAATGGTGAATGAGGTGCCCGCGCCAAGATCGAGAATGATGAAATCGACGTCCAGGTTCTGGACCTGACGGATCAGGCGCATTTTCTCTTTGTAGCGGGGATTGGCGATCTCCAAAAAATCCTGCGCCCCGCTGATCAGCCGCAGGTTTTCAACCCCCGACTCGACGATCACGTCCGAAAGCCGTTTGACTTTTTCCTTCATAAAATCGGAAAGCGTCTCTTCGGGATAGGGCAGCCCCAGGGCCGTGTGGAGGTTGGCGCAGCCCAGATCGGCGTCGACCAGGATGACCCGCTTGCCCATCTTGGCCAAGGAGATGCCCAAGCCGGCGGCCAGGAAGGTTTTGCCCGTGCCGCCCTTGCCGCCGCCGATGGCGCAAATCTCACGCGCGGGGGCCAATTGATCCTGAAACAGGGAGTCCGTCGACGGCTGCGGGGTCGCCATAAGCCTTCATTGTAACGCGTTTGCCATCTTTTTCAAGCAGAATCGCCCGGGAGCCACTACGTTGCCTCAGCCGCCGATTTATGTTACAACACCGGCTCTTATGGCCATTCCGTCAATCGCGCGGTTTCGCCTGTGGCGGCTGACGCCCAGCCGGACCTGGGTCGTCAGCAAGCTGGCCAACAAACTGCGGCGCTGGGCACTCTGTGCGCTCGATCCCGCCTACATTCGACGCCAGCAGGAATTGCGGGAGGGGGAGTGCGTCCGCTGCGGCCGCTGTTGCCGCCTGGTCTTCCGCTGTCCCTTTTTAGGGGGGACCGAAGATAATCCGCTCTGCCTGATCTACGAAAAGGGCCGGCCGTTTCAGTGCGCCGCCTTCCCGATCGATCCCCGGGATCTTGCCGACGTTGATTTTCAATGCGGGTACAGCTTTGCGGCGGCCGACGAAGGAGTCGCCGGCAGGCGTCCTCCACCGCCCCGCCCGCGCGAGGCCGAGCAGTTCCCCTACCCGGTGTACCGGGCGTAACATCTTTCGTAGGGGGGTTCCAAACCCGCCCCTATACCGCCCCGTTGAGAAGCACGACCACCCGGTGGCCGTCGGGAAAATAATCGATCCGGTTCAAGGCGGCATGATCTTGCTCGATGCGGAAGACATGCTGCAGCGATAATCCCATGGCGTGGCAGAGTATGACCCGGTTCACCCCGCCATGGGCCACGAGCAGCACTGATTGGCCCGCGTGCTCGCGGAGCAGCCGCTCCACCAGGCCCATGACGCGCGCTTCCACTTCGCGGTATGTCTCCCCGCCCGGCGGCCGCGAGTCCGGCGGGTCGGCCAGCCACTCGCGCCACTGGTCGGGAAATTGCGCCTCAGCTTCCTCGTACGTCAAGCCCTCCCACCGGCCGAAGTGTTTTTCGCGCAGCGCCGGCGTCAACGTGAGCGGCACCCCACGCGCCACGGCGATCAGCCGGGCGGCCTGCGCGGCCCGCTGAAGATCGCTGGCGTAGACGGCGGCCCATTCGACGGCCGCCGCCCACTCCGCCAGCCGCCGCGTCTGCTCCAGCCCCAACGGGCTCAGCGGCGCATCCTGTTGCCCGGTGTAGCTGCGGGGCCGCGCGCCGGCCGTCTCGCCATGCCGAGCAAGGTAGAGTCTTGTCACAGTCATGATTCGCCGAGGTAGGCCTCGCACACGCGCGGGTCATCCGGAGTCAGGGGGAGATGGCTCAGCTCCCCCTGACACCCCCCCATCGCCGTACATGTTGCGATCATGTCTCGCCTGTCAATTCGATGCTCGGCTTGCCGTAACGGCTCTTAGGACTCTCCGAGGTACGCTTCGCACACGCGCGGGTCATCGAGCAGGACGCGCGCCTGATCCGTCATGACGATTCGCCCGCTCTCCATCACGTAGCCACGGTGGGCCAGGCACAGCGCCGCTCGCGCGTTTTGCTCCACCAGCAAAATCGTCCGCCCTTCCCGGTTGATTCGCTGGATAATGCCGAAAATCTTCTTCACGGCCAGCGGCGCCAGGCCCAGCGACGGCTCGTCCAGCAGGAGCAGCGTCGGGCGCGCCATCAACGCCCGGCCGATCGCCAGCATCTGCTGCTCGCCGCCGCTCAGGGTCCCTCCGAGCTGCGTCCGCCGCTCCGACAGAATCGGAAAGTAGTCGAACACCTGGGCCAACCCCTCGGCCGCCGCGCGCCCATCCGCCACGCCGAACGCGCCCATCTCGAGATTTTCCAAGACCGTCATGTTCGGAAATATCCGCCGCCCCTCCGGCACCTGGCAAATCCCCAGCCGGGTGATCTCGTGCGGGGGGCGGCCCGCGATCGGCGCGCCGTTGAACTCGATGCCGCCTCCACTGATCGGCACCATGCCGGAAATCGTCATGAGCGTGGTGCTCTTGCCGGCGCCGTTCGCGCCGATCAAGGCGACGATTTCCCCGGGCCGCACCTCCAGGGATACCCCTTTCAGGGCCTCGGCCAACCCATACCGAGTATGCACCGCCTCGAGCTTAAGCACCCGGACCGCCCATCCCCAAATAGGCCTCGATGACCCGCGGGTCCCGCTGCACCTCACGCGGGGCGCCTTCGATGATTTTGACCCCGTGATCCAGCACGACCACCTTGTCCGAAATGCCCATCACCACCCGCATGTCGTGCTCGATCAGCACGACGGTGATCCCCTTCCGTTGAATGTCCCGCACCAGCCGCGTGAGTTGATCCGTCTCCACCGGATTCATGCCGGCCGCCGGCTCATCCAACAACAGCAGCCTGGGATCGCTGGCCAGCGCCCGGGCGATTTCCAGCCGCCGTTGGTCTCCATAGGAGAGCGTCCGGGCCCGATGCGTGGCGCGGTGGGCCAGCCCGACGAACTCCAGCCAGGCGGCGGCTCGTTCCCGGGTCTCGGCTTCCTCTCGGCGGACCTTGTCGCCGCGCCACAAGGCGCCCCACACGCCGCTGCGCGTCCGGCAGTGGGCTCCGACCATCACGTTCTCCAGCACGGTCATATCGGAAAATAGGCGGATGCCCTGGAAGGTGCGCGCCATGCCGCGCTCGATCAGGCGATGGGGCCGCAGTCCCAGCACGGTGGCGCCCTGGAATGTAATCTCGCCGGTCGTCGGCGGGTTCAGGCCGGTGATGCAGTTGAAGAGCGTCGTCTTGCCGGCGCCGTTAGGGCCGATGAGCCCGACCACGGCGCCCGCCTCGACGGTAAAATCGATCGCGCTCAGCGCGACCACGCCGCCGTAGCGTTTGCCCAGGCCGGTGACCTCAAGAATGGCCATGCGATGCGCCGCCCAAAAGGCCCTGCGGCCGGAAAATCATCACGCCGATCAAGGCCGCTCCAAACACGAGCATGCGGTAATCCTGAAATTCCCGCAGCAGCTCCGGCAGCAGGACGATCACCGACGCGCCGAGGATGACTCCCGGAATGCTGCCCAGCCCGCCCAGCACCACCATGGCCAGGACGATCACCGACTCAAAGAAGGTAAAGCTTTCCGGCGAGACGAACGCGAACTTTCCGGCAAAAAAGACACCCGCCACGCCGGCCCATGCCGCGCCCAGCGCGAAGGCGAGCGTCTTGAACCGCGTCGTGTCCACGCCCATCGCCTCGGCCGCGATTTCATCTTCCCGAATGGCCATCCAGGCCCGGCCGATGCGGGACCGATCCAACCGGCGAACCGCAAAGGCCGCCGCCACAACGATGGCCAGAATCAAATAATAGAAATGAATCGGCCGGCTGAAGACGAAGTCGCCGATCGCGGGCCGGCCGATATTCAGAATCCCGTTGGGGCCGTTGGTGACGCTGTCCCAATTGTTGAGGACCAGGTGCACGATGTGAATGAACCCCAACGTCACGATGGCCAGATAATCCCCCCGAAGGCGCAGCGTGACCGTGCCGAGCAGCACGCCGAAGGCGGCCGCCGCCAAGCCGCCGAGCGGCAGGCCCGCCCAGAATGGGACGCCCCAATGCGTGGAGAGCAGCGCATAACAATAGGCGCCGATCGCATAAAAGGCGATATAGCCCAAATCCAGCAGGCCGGCTAGGCCGACGACAATATTCAATCCCAGCGCCAGAACGATATAAATTCCCGCCAGGGTCAGCACATCGAGGTTGTAATTATTCAGGAAGAGCGGCCCGATCAGCAGCAGCGCCAAACCGCCGCCATAGATAAGGCGGCGAGGCGTCTGCCGGCCGGCCAGGCGGAGCCTGACCCGGTGCAGTGCCTGAGACACCCGGCCGAGGGTGGACTGCGCGCCTCCCGACCGCACCGCCCGGCTCAGCAGCCACCAGGCGCCGAGCGCGCCGGCCAGCCACGCGGCCACGTAGCCGGCCCGGGGCCATCCCACCAGCGGCCACGCGAGAAGGCCCAGCCAGATCGGCGCCAGCCACGGCCGGCTCAGGCGGTCCATCATGCGCGCACGCCGCTCACGGTTGCGCCCGTCAGACCCGCTCGCGCTGCCGCTCGCCGAGCAAGCCCGTCGGGCGGACGATCAGCACGACGATCAGAATGAGGAACGCGAAGACATCTTTGTACTCGCTGGAGAGATAGCCCGCTCCCAGACTCTCCATCAGCCCCAGCAGAAAGCCGCCCAGCATGGCGCCGCCAATGTGACCGATGCCGCCCAGCACCGCGGCCGTGAAGGCCTTGATGCCCGCCATGTAGCCGATGAAAAAATTCACCAGGCCGTAATACATGGCGATCATGACGCCGGCCGCCGCCGCCAGGACCGACCCGATGATGAAGGTCGCGCTGATGACCTGATTGGTGTTGATGCCGAGCAGGCCGGCCATCCGGTGATCCTGCGCCGTGGCCCGCATCGCCTTGCCCAGTTTGGTCCGCTTGACGAAGAAGTGCAACCCGGCCATCAGCGCGACGGACGTGACCAGGATGAAGAGCTGCAGATAGCTGACCGGCGTCTGCCCGAGCATGACGCCGCCCGACGGTAACACGTGCGGAAAGACCTTGTCGGCGGAACCCTGGGCCAGCATGACGTAGTTCTGCAGAAAAATCGACATGCCGATGGCGGAGATCAGCGGCGCCAGGCGATGGCTGTGGCGCAGGGGACGGTAGGCGATGCGCTCAAGCGTGAAGCCGTAGGCGCCGCAGTAGAGCGCCGCCAGCAGGAACGCCCCGGCCAAGGCGAGGATCAGGCTGTGCGTCGCCACGCCCCACTGGATGAGGAGCCCCAAAAAAATAATGCCGAGGTAGGCGCCGATCATGTAGATTTCGCCGTGGGCGAAATTGAGCAGGCCGAGAATGCCGTAGACCATCGTATAGCCCAACGCGATCAAGGCATAGACCCCGCCCAGCGTCAGGCCGTTGACGAGCTGCTGGAGCAGCATTACGCGCCCGGCTTCCAGTATTCTTCAAATGTCCCGCCCCGCGTCACCCAGACGACATACTGGGTCGTCAGCAGATCGCCTTTCGCGTCGAATTGAAGCCGCCCGGTGATGCCGTCGTGCGTCATCGTGTGGATGGCCTGGCTGACCGCGAATCCGTTGACGGCGCCCGCGCGCTTGATGCCCTCCAACAGCACCTGGGCGGCGTCATAGGCATAGAAGGAATAGGGTCCGGGCTCCCCGTACCGCTGGCGGTATTTCGCCAACGCCGCCTGGGCGCCCGGCAGCTTGGTGGTGTCGGGGCTGAAGGTCAAATAGGTCCCTTCGGCGGCGCCGCCCGCGATCTGCACGAAGACCGGGTCGATGACGCCGTCGCCGCTCACCATCGGCAGCGCCAGGCCCGCTTCCCGGGCCTGCTTGATCAGCAGGCCGCCTTCCGGATAGATGCCGCCGAAAAAGAAGAGGTCCGGATTCTTCGACTTCATCGTCGTGAGCACGCCGCGGAAATCCTTGTCTCCTTGAATGATGCCGGTGGCGTAGACCACCTCGACCCGGCCGCCGCCCAGCTCATCGAGCGCCCGCGTGAACTCGCCGGCCAGCCCCTGTCCATAGGTGGTCTTATCGTGGAGCACGGCCACCCGCTTCGCCTGCAGCTTTTCGACGACGAATCGGGCCGCCACCCGGCCCTGCTGGTCGTCGCGGCCGCAGACGCGAAAGACGTTCACGTAGCCGCGGTCGGTCACCTGCGGGTTGGTCGAAGCCGGCGTGATCATCGGGATTTCCGCCCGATGGTACACTTCGGAGGCCGGAATCGACGCGCTCGAATTCCAGTGGCCCACCACCCCCACCACGCCCGAGTTGACGAACTTGTTGGCGACCGCCACCGCCTGCTTCGGATCGTGCTGGTCGTCCCCGACCATCAGCTCGATCCGCTTGCCCAGCAGCCCGCCCGCGTCGTTCCATTCCGCGACCGCCAGCTCGACGCCGTTTTTCAAATCGTTGCCCTGCTTGCTCTGATCGCCGGTCATCGGGCCGGCGACCGCGATGCGGATCACGTCGGGCTGTTTCGATGGGCAGCCGGACGCCATCACGGCCAGCATGAGCGCTCCTGCAACTCGCAGCATCATCTTCGTACTCCCTCGACGGTGGCGATTGAATGCACTAAAAGAAACATCCTTGCGGGGGTCTATCCTAGCAGAGGCGGGACAGACGTGCAACGCTGATAATCGAGGATGGAAAATAGAGCCAATATTCCCCGGCGGAAAACTTGGAGCGGGCGATGGGATTCGAACCCACGACAACCAGCTTGGGAAGCTGGGACTCTACCGCTGAGCTACGCCCGCGTCCGGATGCTCTATAGCAGCTTGTTCTCGTCGATGTCAAGCGCCGGCGGGCTCGAGCAGCTTCAAATCGGCGGCCACCTCGCGGATCAACTCCGGCTCCAACTGCTCCTTCTTGCGCAAAAACCCCTCGAGCAGCGCGTTGTCGCAGATGGTGTTGATCAGCCGCGGGATCCCTCCCGAGTAGTCGTGCACGGCCTTGAGGGCCGATTTGCTGAAGAGGTCCCGCGTGGCCCCGGCGATTTGCAACCGGTACCGGACGTAATCCTCCGTCGTCGCCAGCGTGAACGAGGTCAATTGATAGCGGATCGCCACCCGTTGCTTGAGCGGCAAGTCCAAGGACAGGTTGTTGTCCAGCTCCTGCAGGCCGAACAGCACGAACGTCAGCAGCTTCTGGCCATCCAGCTCGATGTTCAGAATGCCGCGAATCTCCTCCATGAGCCCCTTGGTGCCGAGCATTTGCGCCTCGTCGATCAGCACGACCGCTTTTTTGTTCTGATCATGGAGCTCCACCAGCCGCCGGTACAACTGGGACAGCAGCTCGGTTTTGTCATCGGACGGTTTTTCCACCCCCAATTGCATCGTGATCTTTCTCACGAGCCATTCGGGCGTGACCCCCGCATGGATCACGACCAGCAGCGCCGCGTGAAAGAACCGCTCATCCAGCTCGTCGAGCAGCCGGCGGGCCAGCGTCGTCTTGCCAGCCCCGACGTCGCCCACCAGCAGCGCCAGCCCCTTCTGCGTGTCCGCCGCGTAGCGCAGCCGGATCAGCGCCTCGCTGTGCTGGCTGCTGTTGTAGTAGAAGCGGTTGTCGACGGCGATCGAGAAGGGTTGCTCCTTGAGCTGGTAGTACTCCAAATAATCCATGGCGCCTCCCTACACGTACGAGATGCGAGAGCGTTTGTCCTTGCCCATTCGCGCGGCGGCCGGCCGCGGCTCGGCGTTCGGCGGCTGGCTGATCGGCTTGTCCGGCGCGCGAGGCTCGTCCTTCGGCGGTTCGGTCACGCGCTTGAGCAGTGCCACGGCCGGCTCGTAATCCGCCTGCACCGCGAGCACCCGCCGGGCCTGCGCCGCGGCGCTGTCCAGGTCTCCAACCTCGGCATGGAGCGCGGCCAGCTCGCACACGACCGCGCGCCATTTGGGATCCTGCTCATCCAACCATCCCGCGCACTCTTGCAGTTGCTGAAGGGCCTGGCGCGGATGGCCTTCCGCCTGATGACAGGCCGCCGCCATCAGCGCCGCGTCCACGCGGTAGACGGGCGCCTGCATTGCCTGCTCGAACTCCTTGCGCGCCTCGGCGTGGAGCCCCATCTCCTTGTAGGCCAAGCCAAGGCTGTAATGGGGGTCCGGGCCGTCCGGCGACAGAGGCTGGCCGCCCTGTTCCATGGCCCGAATCACGCCCTCGACCGACGCCGCCAGCCGG
This sequence comes from Nitrospirota bacterium, assembly GCA_040755775.1. Lineage (GTDB taxonomy): Bacteria > Nitrospirota > Nitrospiria > JACQCE01 > JACQCE01 > JBFMAJ01. The sequence goes on along the minus strand of JBFMAJ010000001.1, from coordinate 17,340 downwards.
TCATTCGCTCCGCCGCTCTCTTCGGCGACGCCCCTGAAGGCGCCGGGAAAGAGATCGGCCAGCTTCCGGCTCAACGATCGATCGTTCTCCTCGGGAGCGTCCGATTGGTTCAGCGGATCGCCTAAGTCATCCAATCCTTCCGCCAGCGGAGCACCGGCCGGTTTGGCCTTCGACGGTTCACCGCGAGCGCCCGCCCTGAAGGCCTGCTCTGAAGGGTTCACCGCGAGCGGCGGATCTTGATGGTTTTCAAAATAGGCCACCACTTCCGGCGCTTGAGGATAATGCTGCCGGATGATCGTGAACAATTGATGCGCCTGCTCGTCCAGCCCCTGCTGAAGGTAGAATTCGGCTTCCGCAAGCCACTCCTGCAGATCCTGTTTGGGACGGGCCAGCGTCGTCTCCGCCGATTCCGGCATCGCGCCGACGGACGCGGGGCCGATCGAGCTCTGCTCCTCGAGCGCCGCGTGCAACCGGGGGTCGGCCGGGTTCCATTCCCGCGCCTCCGACAGCACCTGCTCGGCCTGCTCGCGCTGCCCTCGAGCGAAAAAGAGCCTCGCCAGCAGAACGCTGTGGGTCACGGCTTCATCGATCCGCCCCTCAAGCTGATACAGCTCCCGGAGCCTGCCGTGGGCCTCAATGTTGTTGGCGTCCACGGACAGAATCATCTGGAATTGCTCGATGGCTTTGGAGGCCAGGCCGTACTTGAGATAGACTTCGGCCTCCGCAAAATAGTCGGGAAGATCCCGCGAGCGAGGCCGCTTGGCGCCCGGTGTCGACTGAGGCGCGGCGCCCGTCCCTCCGCTGCGGCTGCGCGATACGCTGGCGCCGGGAGCCCCGCTGACCGACGGTTCTTTGGGGGCCGGCGGGGCTTTCCGGCCGCGGCTTTGTGACAGATTGGCTTGGCGCGGCAGACTGACCGAGCGCTCCGGCGGCGCTTTGGGCGCCGGCTTCACGGACGGCTCCACGTCGGCCGGCGGCTCCGGATCGAGGGGGATCGGCTCCAGCCGGGCCGCCGCTTCCACGGCCGTCGGTTCCGGGGCCGGCGCCGGCTCCTCGATCAGCTCCTCTCGGACTGCCGGTTGCTCCGCCGGCGGTTCATCGTGAGCGCCCGCCCTAAAGGCCTGCTCTGAAGGGTTCACCGCGAGCGGCGGAGGCGCCGATTCCTCGACGGCATCGCGGTGCATGGAGATCGACGGCTCGACGGCGGTGTCGCTGAACACCGAGATCGAGGGCTCGAGCATCTCTTCCGCGATCGGGTCGGGCCCAACGGCCGTTTGCGCCGGCTCGGAGAGCGGCTCGTCAACGTCCGGTTCAAATCGGGCCTGATAGCGTCGGGTCACCTCGCCGGCCGGATTGAGCTCTTTCATCCGCTTGACATGCTCCAGAATATCCGCCGCGTCCGACCCCGCCTCCGCCATTGCATCGATCAACGCGGCATAGGCGTGCAGCGCCTCCTCCGTCCGCCCCGCCTGATCCAGCAGCTTGGCGGCCATTTCAGCGGCCTCCGTCTGTTTCGGCGCCTGGCCCAGGAAGTCCCGCACCAGTCCGATCGCGTCTTCGAGCCGGCCGGACCGGGCCGCTTCTTCCGCGAGGCCGCGAAAATCGGCCCACGCCAATCCGGCCTCTCCGTTGTGCAACAGAATGACGCCGCGCAGCCGACGAAGCTGGGCGTTGGTCGGCTCGTGCAGCAAGAGTACGCCGACCTTCCGCTTGGCCATTTCCCACTCTTCGGCGCCGATCGCCTGTTCGATCTCAGCGACGGTCGGCATCGTCTCAACGGTGGCGGGCGTCACGCCCGCCTTGAGCGCCTCCTTGGCGCCGGCATGCTTGGGATTGATCTCGAGAATCTTCTTGTACAGCGCCGCCGCGTCGCCGGCCCGGCCGTTCTGCTCGTAGTTCTTGGCCACCTTCATGTATTCATCGATGGCCTCGTCGGTCAGTTTTTCCTTCAGGCTCAGCTCGGCCAGCTTCAGGCGGATATTGGTATTGTTCGGATCGAAATTGGCGATCTTGCGATAAATCTCCAAGGCCTCCTGCACCTTGCCGCGGCGGCCATACTCCTTGGCGACCTTCAAGTAATCTTCAATGGCGTTGCCGGTCAGCCCCCGCTCCGCGTTCAAATCGGCCAGCTTGAGATTCACCTCCAGGTGGGAGGGATCGATTTTGAGCACTTTCTTGTAGACCGCAATCGTCTTCAGGGCGAAACCGGCCCGTTCGAAGGCGGTGGCGGCGAGCATGAACGTCTCGACCGCGTGGTGCGTGTCGTTCTTCTTGAGATAGAGATCGCCGATCGTATTGTAGAGATTACCGTCCTGGGGGGTCAGGCTGACGAGCTTTTGCCATTCCTCGATCGCCTTGTCGATCTGGCCGCGCGCCATGAAGCGCTGGGCATTTTGGATGAGTGTGCTGCGGTCAACGGCCATAGATCGCCTGTCGCATCGACATGAAAATGCCTCGTCGAAAAACGGTACCATAGGACCCGGGGGCTGTCAAGGAACGGACCGATGAAAAGTCAGTGAAAAATCGACGGTTTTCGCCGCATCCCGCCGTTGTTTACAAGCCGCCGCGATTCCGTTATAGTGGCCCCATGTTTCCCTCCGCGCCCGTCCCGTTTCGCCGCATGGACCGCTATATCCTGGCCGAATTGGCCGTGCCGTTCGGTCTGACGCTGGGCGTCTTTTTGCTTATTTTGACCATGCAGCAGGGATTGCGCCTGATGGAATGGATCGTCGCCCGAGGCGTGGGCACGGAAGCGGTCGCGAAGCTGCTGCTCTATCTGCTTCCCTTGATGCTCGTGCTGGCGTTGCCCGTCGCCACCTTGATCGCGTCCGCCTCGGCATTCAATCGCCTGGCTGGCGATCGGGAACTGCTCGCGCTCTGGGCGCTGGGGGTGTCGCCGTGGCGCCTGTTGCGGCCGGTCGTGCTGTTCGCGGGCGGCGTCGCGCTGGCGGCGTCGGTGCTGCTGAACGTCGGCGAACCGATCAGCGGAGAATCGCTCCGGGAGTTTGCCGTCAATCTGCTGGGCCAGGAGCACGCCGCGATCGTCATTGAGGAAGGGCGCTTCCAGCCGCTGGAGGGCGGCCTGATCCTCTACGTCAAGGCGGCACCTCGCCCGGCCGAATTCGACGGCGTCTTCGTCTTCGATTACCGCAATCCGGACGATCCGCAATTCGCCGTGGCCAACCGCGGCGTGATTGAAGTCAACCGGGTCACCCAGCGGCTGGAGTTGACGTTGCAGCAGGGCAGCCTCCACCGCAAGCCCGAGCCGGGCGGCCCCTATCAGCGGATTTTTTTCGACCGGTATTTGCGACGGATCGATCTCTCGAACCTCATCCGCACGCCCCTCGCCGAGCAGCGCGACATTGCGGCCATCAAATACCAGCTTCGGACCGGTGGCCCCGTCCAGCCGGCCGAGTTGGGCCGGTTGGCCACGTACGAAGGCTATCACGCGCTGCCGGCGGCCTGTCTGCTGTTGGCCGTCTTAGGGCTGCCGCTGGGGCTGGTGTCCTCGCGCGGAGGCCGCTTCGGCGGGTTTGCGGCTGGCCTGGCCGCGCTGCTGGCCTACTATCTGCTGATGACGGCCGCCGACGCCGTGGCGCAGACTCGGATGCTCCCGCCGCTGGCGGCCGCCTGGCTGCCGAACGGCGTGCTGCTGGTCTTGACGGCCGGCTTGCTGGCTCGGTCGTTTGCGCCCCGCAGCCGGGCCTAGCGGGCATGTTGCTGCTGCACCGGTACCTGCTCCGCGAATTTCTTCGAGCCTGGAGCCTGATCTTCCTGACGCTCGCGATCGTGACGGAAGCGATCGATATTTTCACCCGGTTGCGCCGGGACGCCGCGAATCCGCTACCCCTGGGAAAATTCGCCGCCTATCTGCTCCTCCATTTCGGTCAGATGCTCCTGATCCTGGTGCCCATTGCCACGCTGATGGCCGCGATTCTCTCATTGGGCCTGATGAGCAAGCGGCACGAACTGCTCGCCATGCGAACGGCGGGCCTGGCGCCGTGGCGAATCGTCCTTCCACTGGTCCTGTTCGGCATCCTGTCCAGCAGTCTGCTGGCGGCCGCCAATTGGACTGTCATTCCGGTCGCCACCCGGCAGGCGGAGTTGATCAGGGACTCGCAATTGCCCGCCCGCGCCAAGAAAGCGCTCTTCGGCCAAAACCGGGTGTGGCTCCAAGTAGACCGCCAGCGGCTGATGAACATCCAGTTGGTGCATCCGACGCTGGCGGTGCTGCACGGCGTCACCATTTACCGGTTGGCCCCCGATTTTTCGCTCGAAGAGTTGACGGAGGCGGCCTCGATCGAGTACCGGGAGGGGCAGTGGTGGATCGCGGAGGGCACGCGATGGCGATTTCAGCCCGACCGATCGGTCGTCACGGAGGCCCTGCACCGGACGCCCGTCGACCTGAACAAAAACCCGTCGGACTTTCGCGACATCGTGCTGGATCCGGACGAAGTGGACGGTCCGCAGCTTGCGCAATACATCGACCAACTCCGCCGGTCGGGCCTAGCCAGCGCCCGGTATGAGATCAATTACTACGCCAAGCTCGCCGTGCCGGCCTCCTCGGCGCTGCTGATGTTGATCGGGGTCGCCTTGGGCATGCGCTACGGACGCGGGCCGCAGGTGGCGCAGAACGTCGCCGCGGCCATCATGATCAGCATCGTCTACGCGCTCGCGCACGCCTACGCCGTCGCGTCAGGCCTGAAAGGCCTGCTGGATCCGCCCGCGGCGGCGTGGCTGGCGAACGGCGTGCTGCTGTTGGCGGGAATCGGCTTGCTGAGCCGGATGCGGTGATCGAGGCTATGGCGCCGCGCTGGCCGCGCTGAGCGGCGGCGCCGCGCCTCGGGCGAACGCCGTCAATTCCGCGGTGACGGTGCCGATGGCGACCTTCGCCTCCATGCGGACCGGCAAGCGCCGCTCGTCGGCCGTCATCCAGAGCGTAATATCGCCATCGTGCAGAAACAGGCCCTCCTGCTCCTGCCAGATCTTCAGGCGCGCCGCCTGGAACGTCCCCGCCTTGGTCGTGACCGACTCCACCGGACCGGCGGTGACGATGATCTCTTTGGGGCGCTTCCGGTCGTGCACCGGCACCCGGACGATCTCGCCGTCCCGAAGGCTCGCCGTCACCCGGTAATAGTACAGCGCCGACAGCGGATCCTGCACGTCGCTGACCGTTTGATACGTCCGGCTCCGCCCCTCCCTCAACATGACCGAATGTTGCTCGTGATCGAAAATCAGCTCACGGTCCCGCGTGCTGAATCCCTGGCGGCCGCTCATCCGGTAGCGGATGGGAAGAAATCGCTCCGCGTCCACGTAGCTGTCGACGCGCGTATTGACCGGGTAGACGAGGCGAAGCACGTGGTAGGACTCCGTGGTGGCGGCAAAATGATAGGCCGGATCCCCTTCGATCTCGGTCATCTTCTTCACCGCCAGCGTGCTTTCGCCCACGGGCACGCCCACCCAGTGAATCGCATAGGACAACCGCTCGGTCGCGGGAAGCGGCACCGGTTGCGATGGCGGAATCGACGGGACCGCGGCCGACGGCGCGCCGATCAGCCAGAGCAGCGGCGCCAGCCTCGCCCAATGCATGACGCTCATTCGTGCTCGACGAACCATCGGACCGTTCGCTCCAATCCCGCCGAGATGTCGGTGGCGGGCCGGTACCCCAGTCGCTCGCGCGCGCGCGTCAAATCGGCGAGCGTGTGGCGGACGTCGCCGGCCCGCGCCGGTTCGTACGTGGCCGGCAGGCGGCGCCCCAGCAGTGAGCCAATGGCGTCGTAGATCTGATTGATCGACGTCTTGGCGCCGTACGCGATGTTGAAGACCTCTCCGTCGACTCCCGGCGCCGTGCAGGCCAACAAGTTTGCCGCCACGCAGTCCTCGATGAAGGTGAAATCCCGCGATTGCTCCCCGTCGCCGTAGATGACGCCGGGTTGGTCGTTTCTGATCGCGTGAATGAACGCGGGAACCACGGCCGCGTACTGCGACCGCGGGTCCTGGCGGGGCCCGTAGACGTTGAAGTAGCGAAGCGAGACGGTCGACAGCCCGTACGTGTGGGTGTAGACGCGGCAGTAGTATTCGGCCGTCAGCTTGCTGACCGCGTACGGGGAGCGCGGCATCGGCGTCATCGACTCCACCTTGGGCAGCGCGGGGTTGTCGCCATAGGCCGACGATGACGACGCGTACACGAGGCGCCGCACCCCCGCGGCGCGGGCCGCCTGCAGCACCAGCAGGGAGCCGTGGACGTTGACCTCATCGGTCGGCAGCGGATCGTCCACCGAGCGCGGCACGGAGCGCAGCGCCGCCTGATGCAGCACGAAGCGGACGCCCTTCATGGCCTCGGCGCAGGCGCGCCCGTCACGGATGTCGCCCTTATGAAATTCGATGGCGCTCCGGTAAGGGGCGAGATATTCCTCCTTGCCGGTGGACAAGTTGTCGAGCACGCGCACCCGCTCGCCGCGCGCAACCAACGCGCCGACGATGTGCGACCCGATGAATCCCGCTCCGCCCGTCACCAGATACATGGCGCTCCCTCACAAGGTGATGATTTTGTCCCGGCCGCGCGTGACCGCTTTCGTCGCGTTTCGGGTGTCGATAACCAGCGCCGAGCGGTCGACGACCTGCTGATAATCGATCGCGCGATGATCCGTCACGATGACGGCGCAATCCCGGCCGGCCAGCGCTCCGGGCAGCGAGACCGACTGCAGAAGCTCGCCATCGCCGTGCTCGCCCAGCCGCAGCGTCGGATTATACGGATCGGCGTAGGCCACCGAGGCGCCCCGCTGCCGAAGCAGCCGGATGATGTCGAGCGCGGGCGATTCCCGCAGATCCTCCACGTCCCGCTTGTAACTGACGCCGAGGATCAGGACGCGCGAGCCGTTCACGCTTTTCCGGCGCTCGTTGAGCGCCGCGGCGATCTTTTCGACGACGTAGTGCGGCATATGGGTGTTGATCTCGCTCGCCAACTGGATGAACCGGGCGTTATAGTCGAGCGTTTTGAGCTTCCACGATAGGTAGAGCGGATCGATGGGGATGCAGTGCCCGCCCAGGCCCGGCCCGGGATAAAACGGCATGAACCCGAACGGTTTGGTCGCCGCCGCGTCGATCACCTCCCACACGTTGATGCCGAGGCGCCCGCACATGATCGCCGCCTCGTTCGCCAGCCCGATGTTGATGGCGCGGAAGGTGTTTTCGAGCAGCTTGACCATTTCGGCCGCCCGGGATGAGCTGACGGGAATCACCGTCTCGATCGCCGTCCGGTAGAGCGCCACCGCCAATTCGGTGCAGTCCGGCGTGGCGCCGCCGATGATCTTGGGCGTGTTTTTGGTATGAAACGTCGGGTTGCCGGGATCGACCCGCTCCGGCGAAAAAGCCAGAAAAATTTCCTTGCCGACGGTCAAGCCCTGCCGCTCCAGCTCGGGCCTGACCACTTCCTCCGTGGTTCCCGGATAGGTGGTGCTTTCGAGCACAACCAGCATGCCGGCGTGCAGATGGCGCGCGATTTCCTGCAGCGCCTCCATGATCATGGAAATGTCGGGATCCTTGGTCTTTCGCAGCGGCGTCGGCACGCAAATGGTAATGGTATCGAGCGACGATAGGACGTGAAAATCGTCGGTTGCCGTCAGGCGGCCCGCTTTGATCAGCGCGGCGACCTCCCTGGACGGCACATCCTGGATGTAGGACTGGCCGGCGTTGAGCGATTTGACCTTCTTGGCGTCGATGTCCACCCCGACGACGGCGTACCCGGCCTTGCCGAACTCGACGGCCAGGGGCAACCCCACGTAACCCAATCCAATCACGCCGACCCGGGCCTGCTTCGATTCGATTTTTTTCCGCAGCGCCTCGGCGCTGTTCCGTGAGCGGTTCGCCTGTCGTGTGTGTTTTTCCCGAATCGCCATTACGCTCCCCTTCTGACCCCCGCGCTCGGCCTCGCCGGCGCCCGCCCGTTGAGGCCGGAACGCGCGGCGGACCGGTCATACTGCCGCCGATAATAGCGCCGGAACGCGCCGCCCCGAATCCGCTCCCACCAGGCCCGGTGCGTCCGATACCATTCGACGGTTTCGGCCACTCCGTCCACAAAAGAGACCGCCGGCCGATAACCGATGGCCCGAGCCTTCCCATCCCGCATGGCGTAGCGCCGGTCATGGCCCGGACGATCCGTCACGTGCTCGATGGGAGAGGACGACCGCATCTGGGCGGCAATCCGGCGAGCCACCGCCAAATTGGTCCGTTCCCCGCTTCCGCCTACATTATACACGTTTCCCGGCGACCCGTGATGCAGCAGCAGATCCACGGCGCGGCAGTGATCCCGCACGTGGATCCAGTCGCGGCGATGCAGGCCGTCGCCGTAGAGCGGGAGGGGCAATCCCATCAGCGCGTTGGTGATGAACAGCGGGATCAGCTTTTCCGGGTATTGGTGCGGGCCGTAGTTGTTGCAACAACGCGAAATGAGCGCCGGCAACCGGTGGGTGCTCCAATACGCCAGCACCAGCAGATCGGCGCCCGCCTTGGAGGCGGCGTACGGATTGCTCGGGCGCAGCGGCGCCTCCTCGCCGGCCCGGCCGCGCGCGATGCTGCCGTACACCTCATCCGTGGAGATTTGCAGATAGCGGGCGTGCCGGTGGCGATGGGCCGCCTCCAGCAGCGTCCCGGTGCCCTCGAAATTGGTGCGCAGAAACGGCGCCGCCTCGCGAATTGAACGATCGACATGCGTCTCGGCCGCGAAATTGATGATCGCGTCGACGCGCGAGGCCAGCCGAAAGACCAGAGGGCGGTCGCAGATGTCGCCCTTGATAAAGCGATGGCGCGGCGACTGAGCCAGGTCCTTGAGATTGTTCCGGTTCCCCGCGTAGGTCAGCTTGTCGAGATTGACGACGTGATAACGCGGATACCGATCGAGAATATATCGGACGAAATTGCTCCCGATAAATCCCGCGCCGCCGGTGACGAGGAGCCGCATTTATCCCCCCCGTGTTATGTCCGCGGGCCACCGATACGGGATATCGGCGCTGTTCCAGGGGTGGCGGAACTCGTCCGGCTGCTCATGCCGGTAGGGCAGCGTCGGGACGTTGATAATGCGCGCCTCGTCGCACCCGGAGGGTGTAAACCCGTGATAGACGTAGGGGGGAATTTTCAACAGGATCGACGGACGGCTCGCGGCCGGCGGCGCCTCCAGGTAATACTCTTCCACCGCGCCTTTGGTCGGAGAGCCGTCCCGGGGATCATAGAGCACCACCAGCGCCCGCCCCAGCACGCAAATAAAATGATCGGTCTGCTCTTTGTGATAATGCCAGCCCTTGACGACGCCACGCTTGCAGCCGGTGATGTAGACCTGACCGAAGCGCTCATACATCGGCTCATCTGAGCGCAGCATTTCCATAAGAAATCCACGGTCATCGGATAATACCTTTAAGTCTTTGATGAGGACTCCGTGAATCATATCCGCTCGTGCTCCACGCACTCGCTCAATCGGGGGGAGATGCTCCTCTCCCCCCGACACCCCCCATCGCTGACGGCTCGTTTCACGGGAACTCGATCCGGCTCACGTCGCCCAGAATCATCCGCTGGCTGGCGGGGCCGCCCCCCTTGATCAGCTCCACGCCGCGGCCCAGCAGGCTGCGCTCGATCCTCGCGTCCACCGCCTCGACCCGGCACTCTTCCAACAGAATGCTGTCCGCGATCCGGCTGTGGACGATGCGGCACGCCGGCCCGACCGACAGGAACGGACCGAGCTCGCTGCCGTCGATCACGCACCGTTCGCCGATGATCAACGGGCCGCGCAGCCGGCTGGCCGTGACCCGCGCGCCCGCCTCGATGATCACGTTGCCGTCGATCACGGAGGCCTCGTCCACCTCGCCGTTGATTACCGAGCCGCCGCGCGCCAGGAGCTGCTCGAGCACGAGCCGGTTCGCCTCCAGCAGATCCTCCGGCTTTCCGGTGTCCTTCCACCAGCCCGCCACTTCCGTGTAGCCGACCTGGAACCCCTGATCGATCAGGTACTGATGCGCGTCGGAAATTTCCAGCTCGTTGCGCGCGCTGGGATGCAGCGCGGCGACGGCTTCGAAAACCGACCGGTCGTACACGTACAATCCGGTGACGGCATACGGACTCTTGGGATTGGCCGGCTTCTCTTCGACCCTGATCACCTGTCCGTCCCGAATTTCGGCCACGCCGAACCGCTGCGGCTCCTTGACCTGGGCCAGCACGAGCAGGCAATTCAACTTGCGCGCCTCGAACATCCGCACGCACCGGCCCACGTCATTCGTCATCAGATTGTCGCCCAGATGGAATACGAACGGCTCGCCCGCGATGAATGGTTCCGCCACCTTGACGACGTGCGCCAGCCCGCGGGGCGCGTCCTGAATCATCAGGGTGAACCGGAGCCCCTGGCGGGCGAATGGCGCGATGGCCTTGCTGATCGCCGCGTGGCTTTCGGGATCGAACACGATGCCGATCTCCCGGATGCCGGCCGCCGCCACCGCCTCGATCGCGTAAAAAAGCATCGGCTTGTTGGCGATCGGAATCAGGTGTTTGTTGCTGGTATGCGTGATCGGGCGGAGCCTCGTCCCCCGGCCGCCCGCGGCGATGAGCGCTTTCATCGGTCGATCCTATCCATATCCCAGACGGCGCATCCAGTGGGTGTTCTTGACTCGCGCGTGATAGTCCTGGAGCAACGGATCCGCCGTGAAGGCGTTTCCCCGGTTCGGGTCGATCATCGCCGTCAACGCGTTGAGGCGGCCTTCGTCCGGCGGGGTCAACCCGCAAAACTCGGCCAGCGGCGCCAGATGCGCCTCGGGCCGGCTCAACAGCTCTTCGTACTTCAGGATGAACCGCTCGTTCTTGATCTCGGCCAGCAACCTGTCGGCGTAGGACACGTATTCCTCCCACAGGGCAAAACTCCGTTCAAGATCGAGGCAGCGCGTCGACCCCATAAATCCCGCCCGCTGCAGCGCCGATTTGCTCTTGCGCTCGCGAAGCCGGCGTGCGAATTTTCGCTTGTCCGATTCCACAACGCGATGCGACCGTTGCACCAGGCTGTGCGCCACGTCGACGCCGTTCCTGATGATATACACAATCTTCGCGCCGGGGAAGACTTCCAGCCAAAGCGGAAGCGTATACACGCTGCGGGGATCCTTCCATCCCCACGGCTGGTCATAGCTCGTGATGGAGCGCCACTGAAGATGGCGGCGCAACCCCAGATAGCCGCGGACGCGGGAAGACAGCAGATCCTCGCGCAGGCAGCGGACGATCATCTGGAACGCCTCGGGGCATTGGGTCAAATAGCGCACCGGCGACGGTTGATCCCAACTGCCGCCCGTCCGCCTGAAGATTTCTTCATTGATGGACAAAAAAAAGAGCGATTCATACTCCTGTTGCATGCTGATGCCGAGAAACAATCCCAGCCGGTGCAGGCACTGCGACACCAACGTCGTGCCCGATCGGTGCATGCCGGTGATGATCACCGGCGGCCGGACGCAGCGGATGCCGGCTGGCGCGCCGCCGTCATGAATGGGAGGAGCGATCGACAAAAGGATCCCTCATGATCGATACAAATCAACGTAGCGTAATCTTCTTGCCGCATTCTTGTCAAGGCGATCCCGCTTTGCAATCCTCGCGCGACGCGTTATAATGCCGGGCCATGCACACAACGGCCGTACGATCCCATCCGGTCGTCATCGGAGCCATCGGCGGATCCGGAACGCGGGTTATCGCGAGAATCGTCCGGAGCGCCGGGGTGTTCATGGGGACGCACCTCAACGTGTCCGAAGACGCCCTGTGGTTCGATGCATTCAATTCCAAATGGATCGTTCCCTACGTGACAGGGTCGCTCACGGACGACCAAGGCGCGCGCATGAAGGAAGAATTTCTTGCCTGCGTTCGACGGCATCTCGAGCGGATGCCGGATCCCGACGCCCGCTGGGGATGGAAAATACCGCCCAGTATCTACCTCTTGCCGTTTTTCCACGGCCTGTACCCTCACATGAAATTTATTCATGTCGTGCGCGACGGGCGCGACATGGCGTTTTCCGACAATAAGAATCAGCTTCGCAATTTCGGCGCTCATGTGCTGGATCACGACGCCCAATCGCTTTTGCCGCCGGTTCAAGCTGGGGCCTTATGGAACACCGTCAACCTCCGGGCCGCGGAATACGGGGAGGGCGAATTGAAACAGCGTTATCTGGCCGTCATCTTCGAAGAGCTGTGCCGGGATCCACGGCCGGTCATTGAGCGGATGTATCGGTTTCTCGGCGCACCGGAGCATCGCTCCATCGACCGCTTGTTGTCCACAATCGAATGGCCGTCGTCGATCGGCCGTTGGCGGCAGCAGGATCCCGCCGTTCTTGCGGATGTACAGCGGGTGGCGGAGCCGGGCCTGAAATACTTCGGCTATCTCGAGGCCGCCGAGCGATGGCGACAGCCTCCCAGGCAAGAACCCCGCCGATGGTTTGACTTTCGCCGATTTTTTCAGGAATAGTCAAGCTGCGCGAACAGGTTCGCGCACTGTGTAACCACAACTCGTATTTGTTCCTTCGTCAAGTCCCTCCGTCCCCGTCCGAGGCTCCTTCGATGGACCTCGGTGGTCGACGCGACTTTGGGGTCCTCCAAGCCCTTTTGGTGGCGGTTCGCATTAAAACTCAGCATCCCCTCCTCGAATTTTTCGCCGAGGCCGTCCATCAGCCGACTCAAGCACTGGCGCGGCTCCTCAACCAGTTCTTCATATCGGACTCGAACGCTGCGCCCAGGAGCGCGTGCTTCAAATTCAAGGCCGGCTTTCACAAAGGTTCGATACACCGCGACCCGGCCGTCAAAATCCTCCGGGATGGCGAGCGGGAACCTCGCCTCCTGAATGGACGCCAGGGTATCAAGAGGATCACGGACGCAGTGAACAAACAAGAAACGGCCCTCCAACAAGACATCCCACTGCGTCAGGTACAGGACGTTTTCGGGATTCTTATCGGCCCAGCGGGATTTCCCCTGCTGGTGCGCCGCGATCCGGTGCGCTTCCACCCAGGGCGTTCCGAACAGGCGCAGCAGCACGGCGTCCTCGATCCCCAGATCGCGGACTGTCTTAAAAAAGCGAACGTGGGATAAGGGATCGCGCAGGTAATCGCCGTAAAAATCCTTGAAGAACTTCACCTCGGGGCCGCAATAAATCCGGCTATGGCTGTCGAGCATTCGTCGCAGCAGGCTTGTGCCGGACCGGTAACAGCCCCCGATGATAATCGGCCAAACCGACCGATCCGATTCGAGCCGGGCCGCCGGATTATTCAACGTCGTATCCCAACTCTCGAAGCATGGTCCGGGCAATCGCCTCGAAGCTTGTCTGGTCAGCCGAACCCATTTCGGTTTTCCACCGGTTGATTCGGCTTTCATCCGGCTGGCTCGCCGTCAGCCGATGAATGGCCGTTCGTTCTTCGCCCCGGACCACGCGCTCGCCGGCCGGAGCCACGATGTCTCGCTGCAATTCCTTCAACCGTTCCCCCGCCCGTTCATGATAATTCAGCATTGAGGCATTCCATGGGAGTTCAATAAATTCGCAAATGCGCCGAAGCGTGTCCGGCGTCCGGGCAATCAAATCCTCATATTTGATTTCGACATAATGCTGAAGGTGCTGAGCCTGGCGCCGCGCCTCCCGAATAGTCGTCACCCATTGGCTCGCCGCCTGTTCAATGGACTTGGGGCCAAACCACAAACCCTGGAAGGACAAGGCGACATCGCGTCCATCCCGGATCAGATGAATGAAACGAACCTCGGGAAGATAGTCTTGGATCGCCTCCATCGAGGCCACATACGTCGGCGTTTTATCCCCCCAACGTGATTTTCCCTGTTGCTCGGCATACAGGCGATAAAAGGCCCTGAAACCCTCGGCCAGATCAAAGCGCTTGATTGAGCGAATGCTGGATCTGAGCGCGCCGGGATCGAGGCAAAAATCCGCCCACCTCCGGTGACCGGTCAACGTTTTGAAAAACCACGCTTCCGGTTGCCACAGGATCCATTTCCCTTGAAATTCCTTGATCATCGACGGAACGAAATGCGTCTCTGGAGGAATGGCCAAATCCGGATGGCTGTCCAGCATCAGCCGCAGCAGCGTGGTCCCGGAGCGGCCGTTGCCTACGATGAACGGCGCGGGAGGAAGGGCGCGCCCCATGGACGCCCGCGTCGTCGCTCTCGACCGCTTGGCCGACGGGCGCGCCTGTTCAAACACCGGGTGTCTGGTCCAGGGGTCCGAGCGGTCCCATACGCGATCATGCGAAATGCGGCGCAAACGGCTCTTGGGCGGGAAGTGAATCTGGTCCGGCTGCAGGCCGGCTCGGGCGTTGTGCCAGTTCCGTTCCATTCTTTCCGCTTCGCTGTAGACCCTCCCGCAATATTTTCGAATGGCATGAGCACGGCTCAGCATCATGTAATGGCGCAGAATAAAATCTTGCGGATACACGCGCTGCCCCTCGAACTTCACGCAATGTCCGCCGGAACTGCGCAGATCGACGCGCTGCCCGAAGTTTTTCCATGCATTGAGCCGGTAATGCCGACGGGGGCGGAAAAAATAATACCACTCCATCTCTTCGGGGAAACGATCGTGCTCGTAATTCTCGTCGGATCCGGTTGGCGTGAACACGAACTCATCGAAATTCACGGCATTGTACCCCGCGGCGTCGGCCGCCTGGATCCCCTCGCGCAGGGTGCGGTATGGGGAGGGCGCTTCGCGGATTTCGTCGGCGTCATGGTGCATATACCAATCGGCCCCGAGCTCCGCCGCCAGCTCTTCTTCACGGCGCAACAGGGACTCCAGTTCAAATATGCCGGCACGGGGTTGAACTTCAGTACCGACGACGCCACGATTCAAAAACGAGCGGATAATCGCCGGCGACCGATCAGTCGACCCGTTATCAATCACATACGCCCCGATTCCTTGTTCATGGAGATGGCGCAGGCATCGCGCCAGATAGGGCTCTTCGTTATACACTGACAGGAGCGCGACAATGTTCATGCAACGAATCCGATGTGGCCTAAGACGCGCGTGTCGTCGGTTTCCAGCCGCTTAATGACCGGCCGATCATCATTTCAAGGTGGACGATGTCTTCCGCGTATACCCGGTACAGCCTCACTTGGAGCTCATTGCTCAGGTCCGGCCGGGCGGCGCCAGGCATTCGCAACACGTAGCGTTCAACCTTGTGGGCCATTTTGCTCATCGCCAGGCCGATGGCGCTGGATCGCTGTTTTAGTGTGCGCCGCGTTCGATCGGCGCTGTAGTCATACCGGACGAGATTGCTCAGGCCGAGAACGCGCAACCGCGGCAGCGAATAGACGCCCGCATTGTAACGCTTTGCCAGCCCGTCCGGCGCATAGGCGTCGTTCACGCCGATGAAGCGATAGGCCTGTTGCACGGCGGCGAGCGGAGCGGCACTGATGTCCTCATACAGGAGAATCAGCAGCTGGTTCCTGTCGAAGTACTTCAGGTAGCGCGATAGGTGATGGTGATACAGTCCAAAATTGAGAACTTCCGCCGATTTGGCGTGCCTCTTCTGGTATTCGCCGTCGAGAATCCGGGCCATGCCGTATTACAGCGGCCTGACGGGAAGAAAACCGCACCGCATGAAATGAAAATAAGCTGAAACCGCCCGGTCCAGCGGGTTGCGCAGAATCACGATCAACTTCGCCTTGGGAAGATGCCGATGAATGCGAGCGGTTACTCCCTGCCGGGCCAGGTAGCCGGGCCGCTTGATGCCCAGCGCGGATTCGTGTTTCACGCCATGGAATAACGTTTCAAGCCGCCCGATGTCGCCGTTTCCATATTCAGGATCCTCGAAAAACCGGACTTCGCGAGGCGGCATGAACACCTCGGGGTGCTCTCGCAGGCATCGGAAAAGAAACGTCGTCCCGGACTTTTGCGCGCCAATGATCAAAAAATTCGGAAGCATCACACCCGCCCGGTCTTCCACCATGTTTGAATAATCCACAGGCCACGATAATACCATCGCTTCATTGAATAGGGTTTGATGGCCGCGGCCCTGTCAAGCACCTCCCCCGCTTTTGTCAACCACGCCGCGTCATCCTTCGCCAATTCGAGGGCCATGCGACAATACCGTAGATACTCTTTGAACAAATAACCTGAGACCTCCTCCCTCAGAGGGCCTAGGCGGCCATCCCGATCCTCGAGAATTTTTTCCAGCGCCAGCATCTTTTCCTGCACGAACCATTGCGGGATCTTCGACGTGTTGCGCGCATGCATCCGCCGGTACATCACGGGCTCGTTTAAATGGGCGATCCGCCCCGCGAGGGCCAACCGCCCCCGCAGGCTGAGATCCTCATAGTATCGAAAATCCTCGTCAAACCCGCCGAGACGGTCCAATATCGATCGACGGATCATCCCGCTGGCGAAAAAGAGGCGCGCCCTGTCGCCGAGCAGATCCCCCAGGTTGTGCTTGATGCTGTCGTAACCGACGCGCGTCTGAAAGGGGCGGGACGTCGTTTTGACCGTTCCCTCCATGACGTAGAGGTCGGCAAACACCGCGTCGACCTCCGGGTGCGCGTCCAGAAAGCCCGCCCGCGCGGCGATGCTCCCGGGGAGCAGCAGGTCATCCGATGCCACCTGACAGAAATACTCACCTGATGAGCGCCGCAGGGCGAGATTCAACGTCTTCACCAGGCCCTCATTCTCCTTGGCAATATAGTGAAACGCCGAGGGGCGCGCCCCCAGGAGACGCCGGATGACGGCATCCGTGTCATCGGTCGACCCGTCATTGATGACGACCAGCTCGATGCCGGGATAATCCTGCTCCAGCACGCTCGTGATGCATTCAGCGACATAGTCGGCGTGGTTGTACGCCGGAATCACCACGGTCACCAGCGCGCTCATCGCATCGATTTCATCATGGCCGGAGATTCTCCGGGATCGGGACTGAGCTCCGGCGGCGCAGCGTCGAGACCGAGCGCTTCGCTCACCAGCAAATAGTGGCGGACGGGACCGCGTTGCTCCCGCTTCGCCATAATCGTATGGGTGTAGCAGAGGGCGCGCTTGAGCCATTTTGATATGGTGGATGCCGCTCGATAGCCGATCCGAATCCCGGCGCCGGCCATTCTGGTCAGAAGCGCCGAAACTGGGCTGTTCGTCAGATCGATCACCAACTCGTAGCGGCGCGAGCGAACCGCTCGGACCTTCTCCATGAGCGACCCTGACGCGGTCAAGATCCCGTCCTGATTGGGATTCCCGGCCAGCGCCGAGGCGGCGTGGTCCGGGACCAATACCTCCAGCCGAACGGCCGGGAATCCCCTCCGCAGGGCAGCCAGCAATGGGGCGGCCTGAAGCGCGGCATGCGGCGGCTCAAGCAAAATAATCAA